>JAOTYD010000012.1 GCA_029862005.1 Gammaproteobacteria bacterium
GGAAAGGATAACCGCTGAAAGCATCTAAGCGGGAAGCCCCTCCCAAGATTAGTTCTCACTAGACTCTTGAAGTCTCTGAAGGTCCGTCGAAGACTACGACGTTGATAGGCCAGGTGTGGAAGCACAGCAATGTGTGTAGCTAACTGGTACTAATTGACCGTGCGGCTTGACCATATAACACCCAAACAACTTTATGTTGTGTGTTATGTCGCGTCAAAGATGCAACATTAACTTTATTACAGCATTCAAATTGAGGTTTGAAGAAGTACGGGGACAGTATACTTAATTCCAACTGTCCTCCGTGGTCATAAGGGTATTAGCGGAATTAAGTATACTGTCCCCGGATTCTTCAGATCATAACCGAATTGCTTGGCAACCATAGCGTTCTGGACCCACCTGATCCCATCCCGAACTCAGAAGTGAAACGGAACAGCGCCGATGATAGTGTGGGGTCTCCCCATGTGAAAGTAGGTCATTGCCAGGCATTAAACTTCAAAACCCCAGCCGACTTCGTCGACTGGGGTTTTTTCTTTTTTGGTTCAGTGGCAATGACCTACTTTCACAGTAAGGAAGGTCAGACCCAAAGCGTTCGCTACGCTCACGGGGCCGGCCCTTGCCAGGCATTAATTCGAAAGCCCCGTACCGTTGGTACGGGGCTTTTTTTATGCAGTGGCCGCACTGCCAGTTTCTGATTATCACGAGACTTCTAAAGGCTGGATGAAGTCAGCCGACATGATAAAGCCGGCGATGTGGGTTACGCTTGGCCAATCTTATTTGACGAAGATAACCAGCAGAGAGAGTAATGGCATACGTATTGGCGGTAACCTGGACCGCGAAACCGGGTCACGAGGCGGAAATCAGTGAAATCTTGCAACAGCTCGGTGAAGCGTCGCGCGAGGAAGCAGGCATTATTACCTACACGACGCACGTTGATCCGGATAATCCGCGAGAGTTCTTTATCTACGAAAAGTATCACGATGCCGATGGGTTGGCCGCCCACCAGGAAACCGCGCATTTCAAGGAACTCGTGCTGGAAAAGGCAATCCCCTTACTCGAATCCAGGGTTCGCAGGCAATTTGTTGATTTTTAAGGGCGGCACGGGCCAGGTCAATCAGATCCGATCGAGCGCATCGGTTAAACCGGTAATTGACCAACGTGGCTGGAATTGAACGTAATCATTGTACCGCCCGGCTCGCGCAGTTCGAAGTAATCGTGAATCTGGCCGTGTTCGATTTCGCCTGGCTCGAGGCCCAGTTGGGTATAGTGCTTGTGAGTAGCGTCGAGGTCTTCGACCATAAGGTCAAAGCTTCCCCTTATTAGTTTTGATTCCGCGTCCGTCGTCAGTACCAGGTGCGTGCCGCCACGCATTTCCAGTATCGCATATTCATCGCCACTGGCGATCAGGCGCATTCCCACGAGTTGCATGAACTCGCTGGATTCGCGCAGGCTTGAGGTGTGCATGGCCACGTGCCCAATCCAGACCGGGGGCCGTTTTTCAGTCGTATTCATGGGCCGATTTATCCTGTGTTTTATGTGGGACCAGCAACTGCCTTATGAATCAGGGGCACCAGGGTCTCGGGCAACTTGACCGCCCCGGACAATGCGAACTGGTGTGCATTGTCGGACATCTTGTGCCAGGTTTTCTGGATAATCTCTATCCACTTTTCCTCGCTGTAATCGGGGTGCTTGTCAACAAATTCGAGCATGTAGTGCTCCATGAAGCAAAGGTCCGTCACGTCCTCCAGTAGCTGCGTGTCCGGGTTACCCTTGATGTTTTTCTTGGCGACCGCGTTTCGAACCCGCTCTACATCCTCGTCGCCATATCCTGCTTGCTGCAATAATTCGGCGGCAGTATTCGCCTGGATCTTGTACAGGTCCTTGCGCCACTTCAGGTAGCCGATGCGATCCATGGGGTAAGCATTGCGTGGTGATTTCCAGCGCTCGATATGCTGTGCCCGTATGGCGAGCTTCATCGCGTCATCGGCATCGGGTCTGTAGCGCTTCAGCATGTCTGACATGCGTTCGGAGTAGAGGAGTTCCTTGGGCCATTCTTTACCGTCAACGGATACCTGGTTGGGGTCTGCGCTGTTAGCGGCATCGATTAACGCCCTGGCCTTTTCGTAGGTTGATTGATTTTGAGACATACAGTTATTTTCGATCAAGCAAATAGAATGTTATTAAACGAGCTCCGGTTTTCGTCCGCGCAAGTGGGTCGGGCGCAATTGCCCCTGGTCGATGGCAATGATCATCTTGTCCCAGACATCAATTTCGTGCTCCAGAAATTCGGTTCCGACCTTTGATGCCAGGCCATCGTACAGGACGCCGCCCATTTGTTCGCGTTCCTCGCGGGCCTGTTGGCGATACCAGTCATTGCGGTCGACAATTTCGATATCGGTAAATCCGGCGCTCTCCAATGCATCCAGATAGGTGTTGGCGGATGCGAGTCCGAAATCCAGGCCCTCCGCAATGAGATATTCCTGCATTTCCCGCGATGGTTCGCCATCATAGCCAGCCAGCCAGTCGCTGGCGACAAACCAGCCATCCGGCTTGAGCACTCGATAAACGTCGACGGCCAGATCATGTTTATTCGCAATGTGAATGATCGAATCCTTGCTGGTGACGATGTCAAAGCTCTCGCTATCAAACGGTAACGGACCAGGATCGACGCAAACGAACCTTGATTGAGCCACGACATTATACTTTTGCGCCAGTAGATTGCAGCGCTCAATCAGAGCCGGGTCGACGTCAATGCCGGTTACCAATGCTGCCCCATGCTGCTGCACCAGGTGAATGTCAATGCCACCGAGACCGCAGCCGATATCGAGCACAGATTTTTCATCGAGACTAATCCCGGCCAGGTAGCGATCAACCTCATCAGTACCACCGGGTGACATGAAGCCTTCCCCCCAGACGGCTTCCAGAAAAGCCATCAAATTTTCATCATATTCCTGGGTTGGCGGTTCGCTCATTACTTTAAATCCTCTGGTGTGATCGTAACTATAAAATTTCAGTTCCCAATATGAAAGCAGGTTTTCCATTAAAGACGCATAGCCAGTGGCAGATTTCCAGATTAGACATAATTATTCAGTCACGCCAAATATTCGCACCACTTGCCACGGAAGTTCGGCGCATTTTCCTCGAACAGCAACAAGCAGATATAATATGCGATTCCTGACAGCACACTAAAGTAGAGGATTAATTTGAAACCGGTTTTGTTGATACAGGGGGCAGAGCAGATTGAAGATGTGCCCCGTCTTGGTGAACTCTGCGAGCAGGCTGAACTGCGATTTGCGACAACTACCGATGAATTGCGTGCAGCGCTCTCCGGGGCTGAAGCCATGTTGGGCTGGAACTTTCGCGCTGACAGCCTGCGCGAGGCCTGGGATAGTGCAACCGAGTTGCGCTGGATCCACTGGGCAGGCGCGGGTGTGGATGCCGCGATGTTTCCAGAACTGGTTGACAGTGACGTTCAATTGACCAATGCGCGCGGTATTTTTGATGTGCCGATTGCCGAATGGGTGCTTGGGATGATCATTTGCTTCGCCAAGCAGATTCCCGAGACACTCGAGTTCCAGGCGCAGGCGCAGTGGCGGCATCGACTGACCGAAATCGTTGCGGGCAAGCGTGCCCTCGTGGTTGGAGTTGGTTCGATAGGGCGCGCGATCGGCCGCCTGCTGCAGGCGGCAGGCATGGAGGTTGAAGCCATTGGTCGCAGTGCGCGCGATGGTGGAGCGGATTTTAGCCATATTCACGCGGTGGATGATTTGCATGCGCACCTGGCCGGTGCAGATTACGTGGTACTGATCACCCCTTTGACTGAACACACCCGCAACCTTTTTGGCGCTACAGAATTTGCCGCCATGGCCTCGCACGCGCGCTTCATCAACGTTGGCAGGGGCGCGCTCGTGGTCGAGGATGCGCTGCTCAAGGCCCTGAACGAGCAACAAATTGCCGGCGCTGCACTCGATGTTTTCGTGGACGAGCCACTGCAGCCGGACAGCCCGTTCTGGAGCGCGACCAATTGCCTGGTTTCGCCCCATATGTCAGGTGACTATATCGAGTACGAGGCGGCGATGGCGAAACAGTTTTTAGATAATTGGACGCGCTACGCGGCCGGTAATCCGTTAAACAATATCGTCGATAAGAAGCTGGGTTTTGTGCCGGGATCCGCCGTCTGACCCGGCTAGTTTATGCTTAGCCACGACCAACCGTCGGGCAAAATTCGGGTGGCGCCCCAGATGCCGATTGCACCGCTTAAGTAACTTGGGATATGCTTGCAGCCATAAGGCGCAGCCGATTAATAATTAAACTGAATAAGACATTCCGAAGAGGAGGAGTCACAAGTGAGATCCAAAGACGATAAAAAAGTTGATCTGAGCGCGGGCGTGTCCGATCTCGAGGTCGCGGATAAAATCAAAGATATTCAGCAGTCATTCGAGTCGGGAAAACTGTCCCGCCGCAGTTTTATGACCGGCGCCCTGGCGATGGGTGTGTCGTTGACCGCGGCATCGGCCATTCTCAACAAGGTCGAAGCGGCAACCCCGAAAAAAGGCGGGCGTCTGCGGGTCGGCCTGACCGGTGGTGCTACCACCGACACCTTGGATCCAGGCCAGATTCTCGACCTGTACATGATTCATCTGCAGTTTGGCCAGTTGCGCAACAGCCTGACCGAGGTTGCCGCCAACGGTCAGCTGACGCCTGAACTGGCGGAAAGCTGGGAAGCCAGTCCGGACGCCAAAAACTGGCATTTCAAGATCCGCAAGGGCGTCGAGTTCCACAACGGCAAGAGCCTGACCTCGGAAGACGTGATCGCGTCGATCAACCATCACCTGGGCGAAGATTCGAAGTCGGCCGCCAAGGGCATCATGGCTGGTGTGGTTTCGGTCAAGGCCGACGGCAAACATGCGATAAACGTTGAACTCAGCGGCGGCGACGCCGATTTCCCGTTCCTGCTGACCGATTACCACATGAATATCTGCCCGGCTAATAGCGATGGCACGATCGACTGGGCATCCGGGATCGGTACCGGTGGGTACGTGTTGAAACAGCATGATGCAGGGGTACGTTCATTCACCACGCGCAACCCGAACTACTGGAAAGAAGGCTTTGCGCATTTCGATGAAGTCGAAATCACGCAGATCGCCGATGCAACCGCGCGCAGCCAGGCGTTGCAGGGTGGTCAGCTCGATGTGATCAACAACGTGCCGACCCAGACTATACACCTGATGAAGCGGGTTCCGGGAATCAAGATCGAGGCGACCACCGGTAACAAACAGATTACGCTGCCGATGCGCACCGACACGGCGCCATTCGACAACAACGATGTGCGCACCGCGGTCAAGTACATCGTCGATCGCGAAGAATGGCTGAGGAAGGTGGTGCACGGTTTCGGTCAGCTGGGTAACGATCATCCTATCGGCCCGGCCAATATCTACCGCGCCACCGAGGCCGAGTTGCCGCAACGCCAGTACGATCCGGACAAGGCAAAGTTCCATCTGAAGAAGGCCGGTTTGAGCAAGCTCGACATCGATTTTCATGCGGCCGAAACCGGTTTTGGCGGCGCCCTCGATGCCGGGCAATTGATGGCCGCTTCGGCCCGTGCGGCCGGTATTAACATCAATGTTGTGCGCGAGCCGGACGATGGATACTGGAGCAACGTCTGGATGAAGAAGCCTTTCAGCGCCTGTTACTGGAGCGGCCGCGCCACCGAGAACTGGATTTTCTCGCAAATTTATGCTGCGGACGCGAGCTGGAACGATACTTACTGGAAGCATGATAAGTTCAACAAGCTGTTGGTGTTGGCCCGCGCCGAACTCGATCCGAACAAGCGGCGGATACTCTACGTCGAGATGCAGCAAATCGTGCACCATGAAGGCGGCGTCTGCCTGCCATTGTTCCGCAGCGATGTCATGGCATATAACGAACGCCTGCACGTGCCCGAAGTGATCGGTAACAACTGGGAGCTCGACGGTGCCAAGAACTCCGAGCGCTGGTGGTTTGCCTAGATACCGCGACCGTTAAAACGCAACGAAAAAGGGGTAGCATTGCTACCCCTTTATTTTATGTATAAAGACCGGCTGGTTTAATTGCGGTAGCTATCCGGCAGCGCGTAACTGTCGCCCTTAAACTCACCGAACATCTCAGGGACCTGAGGGTGATTAACGGGTTCGCCGCTTTCGTCGCTTAAAAGATTCTGTTCAGACACGTAGGCTTCGTAAGCCATGCTCTCGTTTTCCGCCAGCAGGTGATAAAACGGCTGGTCCTTGTGAGGCCGTAGCTCTTCCGGAATCGATAGCCACCATTCCTCGGTATTGTTGAATTCGGGATCGACATCGATGATGACGCCACGAAAATCGTACAGTCGGTGTTTGACGACCTGTCCGATTGTAAACTGTGTATTCGTTATGCTCATAGAGTGTATATATATGCAATACGAATTATATCAAGGGTGACGTGTTTCGCATTTCCCTGGAATTCTCCATATTGCGGCTAGTTTAGCCCCAGTTTGGCTCGCGCTGCGCCAGGGCCCAGTATCCGGGCACCCATACGCTCGATTATTTCAACCGCCCGTTCGACCAGCATGCCATTGCTGGCGAGCACTCCGCGATCGAGATAAATATTATCCTCCAGTCCAACGCGGACATTGCCACCCAGCAGTACCGCCTGGGCCACCATCGGCATTTGCATTTTGGAGATCCCGAAACCAGCCCAGACTGCATTCTCGGGGAGAGCCTGTTTCATCGCGGCCATGGTTTCGGTGTCGGCGCCGGCGCCCCAGGGTATGCCGAGACAGATCTGGAACATGGGTGGTGCATCGATCAGGCCATCGTCAATCAGGCTGCGCGCGAGACGGATCTGCCCCAGGTCGAAGACTTCCAGCTCCGGTTTAACGCCCAACTCCTGTGTGATTTTTGCCATTGTGCGCAGGTAGGGCGCGGTATTTATGTAAGTGTAGTTGCCACCAAAATTCATAGTGCCGCAGTCGAGGCTGCAAATATCGGGCTTGCATTCAACCACGTGCGCCAGTCGGTCTTCGGGCCCGATCATATCGGTTCCCGGTCCCGGCAGCGACGGGTCCCCGTCGCTCGGCACCCAGTCACCACCCATGCCGGCGGTCAGGTTGATAATCATATCGACCCTGCTGTCGCGAATCATGTCCACGGTCTCCTTGAACAAAGCGGGATCGCGGGACCCCTGGCCGGTTTCCGGGTCACGCACATGCACGTGGACCACCGCGGCGCCGGCTTTGGCGGCCTCGATCGCCGAGTCCGCAATCTGGCGTGGCGTTACCGGTACCAGGTTACTGCGGCTGGTGGTGTCGCCGGCGCCCGTTACGGCGCAGCTGATGATGACGTCGTTATTCATAGATCAAGTTCTCCCGGTTGGTAATAGCATTACTGGTTTTTTAATTTTCGTTTCATTTTCGCAATTTCGACCAGCCCGTCATTCATCTTTTTGCTTAAACTCGCAAAATCCTGGCCCGCGGTCATCTCGACGCAACCGTCGATCATGGCTTTCCTGAGATCATCGGTCAGTTCCGGCGCTATCAGGCGCGTCCACGGCAGCTTCAGCGCGGGCCCGAACTGATCGAGGCAGTAGGCCATGCCGCCCTCGCCACCGCCGACATGAAAGATTTCGCAGGGTCCCATCAGGGCCCAGCGTGGTCCCGGGCCGTTGACCACCGCCTGATCGATCTGCTCGACGGTAGCTTCACCATTGGCAACCATGTGCAGCGCCTCGCGCCAGATGGCTTCCTGCAGGCGCGTGGCGATGAATCCCGGGATTTCCTTCTTCATGACCAGTGGTGCCTTGCCGGCATGTCGGTAAAATTGTTCGGCCCATTCGACCGTGTGCGGACTGGTTTTTTCGCCGCCGATCATTTCAACCAGCGGTAACAGGTAGGGTGGATTGAAGGGATGCGCGACCACGGTGCGTTCTGGTGTCGCGCATTCGGCCTGGATATTGGTCATCGACAGCCCGGAGGTGCTCGACGCGATTACTACGTTGGCGTCCACTATTTCACCCAGGATCTTGTACAGGCCCTGTTTCAGCGTCAACACCTCGGGCACGCTTTCCTGGATAAACTCGGCCTTTTCGGTTGCCTTGCCGAGGTCGGTCGTCCAGCTGAAGTTGTCCATCGAGGCGCCGTCGGCGAGACCAACTGCCTCGAGACTCGACCACGCGGTTTCGAGCAGCCGCATCAATGCATCGTACTCGGATGCATCATGCAGGTAACTGGTGACAAGGTATCCCTGGGCCAGGAAGTGCGCAGCCCAACCGCCACCAATCGGGCCGGCGCCAATACAGGCGATTCGACGCACGTTTTCGGGTGCCTGGTTTAACATGTTAACGACCCTTGAACTTAGCGTCGCGCTTTTCCACGAAAGCCTTGACTCCCTCGCCGGCATCCTCCGAAGACAGCATTGCGCGGTAGGTCGGAAGATCTTCGTAACGCATTTTGTGAAACGCTCGCTCGGTCGGTTCGCATTCGATAGCGCGCAGTACTTCTTTAACCGATTGCAACGCGAGGGGTGCAACCTGTGACAATTGGTCGGCCCAGTCGCGCGCCGAGTTCATCAATTGATCCGCCGCGACGACCTTGTTGATAAGGCCGTAATGCATCGCTTCGCTGGCGCTCATGCGACGACCCAGGTACAGCATTTCGAGCGCGATATTGTAGGGCAAGCGTTTCGGCAGGCGCTGCACGGCACCGGCGTCGGGGATCAGTCCGAGCGGTAACTCCGGCAGCGCAAACTCAACATGCTCGGCCGCGATGATCAGGTCGCAGGCGAGCGCTATTTCGAAGCCTCCACCGATAGTCAATCCATTGAGTGCGGCGATGACGGGTTTGTTGAGGTTCCACATTTCGGTGATTCCGGCAAAGCCGCCCAGTTCCGGGTCCTCGGCCTCCCACCAGTTCTCCAGCGGCGTATCGCCGCTGTCCAGCGCTTTCAAATCCCAACCCGCGCAAAATATCTTTTCACCGGCACCGGTAACGATGGCTACCTTGAGCTCAGGATTATCGCGAAAGTAGACAAATGCCTCGCCCAGCTTGCGGCTGGTAGGTAGATCGATTGCGTTTGCCTTGGGGCGATCGATGGTGATCACCATCACCGAATTATCGACGGTAACCCGTACCTCGTCATCACCTGGAATCATCGTTATCCTCAATCAAAGCCTTGCTGTCGGATCCACGCAGTTTAGTAGACTCGAATAACAAATGGTATAAGATTGGCAGCGTTTGTTAGTCCACCGGGACCAGGCTTTATGAATTACAATCTGACCGCCGAGCAGGACATGATCATCCGTTCGCTGCGTGCTTTTCGCGAGCAGGAACTCGAGCCGCACGAGGCCGAGGTAGATCGAACTGGCGAAGTACCCGAGGAACTGGGTCGGCATATCAAGCAAAAGGCCATTGAAATGGGTTTTTATGCACCCAATCTGCCCGAAGAGATAGGCGGTGGCGGTCTCGACTATAAAACCTTGGCCCTGTTCGAACGCGAACTGGGGAAAACCAGCTATGGCTTGCACGGGTATATCCACCGACCCTCGGAAATCTTGATGGCCTGTCGTGACGACCAAGTTGAGAAATATTTAAGACCCTGTGTCACTGGCGAAAAGAAAGAGGTTTTTGCGCTAACCGAACCCGGCGCCGGCTCGGATATTCTGTCGATGGCAACCACCGCCAAACGCGATGGCGACGATTTCATTATTAACGGCTCTAAGCACTTTATCAGTAGCCCGGTAATTCCGGATTTCGCGATACTGTTTGCCTGGACCGGGGTGCAGCAAACCAAGCGCGGCGAACGCAAACTGGTTACCGCATTTCTGATCGATCAGGGTGCACCCGGCTTTGAGATCCAGCGTGGTCCGCGCTGTGCGGCCCAGCGTGCCTACCACACCTGGCAGTTGTCATTTAACCAGTGCCGGGTACCCCGGAGCCAGGTCCTCGGTGAAGAGGGTCAGGGATTCGATCTCGCCGACAAGTGGCTCAAGATGGGGCGTGTCTGGGTGGCTGCCGCCGCCTGCGGAAAAATGGAACGCCTGCTCGAACTGGCCA
The DNA here is from genome assembly GCA_029862005.1 of Gammaproteobacteria bacterium. Lineage (NCBI taxonomy): Bacteria > Pseudomonadati > Pseudomonadota > Gammaproteobacteria > Gammaproteobacteria bacterium. Next base: position 10,061 of record JAOTYD010000012.1, read on the forward strand.
CCCGCTATGCCACGGAGCGCAAGCAATTCGGTCAGGCGATCGGTAAATTCCAGGGAACCTCGTTCAAGCTTGCCGATATGGCAACCGATCTGCAGGCCGCCGACCTGCTGGTGATGCATGCTGCCGCTAAAGCCGACCAGGGTATCATGGAGCCTGACGATGCGGCCATGGCCAAGCTGTTTGCGTCGGAGGCAGTCGGGCGAGCGGCCGACTGCACGATCCAGATTTACGGTGGTATGGGATTGATGGAGGAGTTGCCGATCGAACGTCTGTGGCGCGACGCCCGTCTCGATCGGATCTGGGACGGCACTTCGGAAATTCAACGCCATATTATTTCACGCTCATTACTGCGCCAGTATGAATCCTGATGCCGGGATTGCCTGAGAACCTGCGCCGGCTGCTATCTCCGAGGCATATCGCCTTTATCGGCGGCAGCGATGCCGATTTCAGCGCACGCCAGTGCGCGGCGCAGTTCGATGGCCCCGTATGGGGTGTTAATCCCCGGCGCAAGACGCTCGGTGGCGTGCCCTGTTACCCCAAGGTCGAAGATCTTCCGCAAGTGCCGGATGCAGTGTTCCTGGCGACGCCGCGAGCGGCGGCGACCGAAATCGTTGAACAACTCAGTCGTATCGGTGCCGGTGGCGTGGCCTGTTTTACCGCGGGCTACGGCGAACTTGGCAAGGCCGGTCAGCGTGCCGAGGCTGAACTGGTGGCAGCGGCCGGCGACATGGCCCTGGTCGGACCGAATTGTTACGGCCTGGTCAACTATACCAATGGCGCCGTGCTATGGCCTTTTGGCGCCGGCAATCACCGTTGCCATCGGGGTGTTGCGCTAATCATGCAAAGTGGCATGCTGCCGGCGAACATGATCATGAACGATCGCTCGGTGCCGATTACACACGTGATTTCTGCTGGTAACCAGGCTTTGCTCGCAATCGAGGATTACATCGACGTGCTGGTGGATGACCCGGCCGTGGTCGCGATCGGCTTATACATCGAGGGGATACGCAGTATCAAGAAATTTGCCGATGCCGCGATCAAGGCGATCACCACTGGAAAACCAATCGTAGTGTTAAAGGCCGGTAAGTCGAGCCTGGGCGAGCAAATTTCGATAACCCATACCGGTTCGCTGGCTGGCACCGATCAGGCGTTTCAGGCGCTGTTCGACCAACTGGGAATGATCCGGGTCGGATCGCCGGTTGAGATGATGGAAACACTCAAGTTCCTGTCGATTTCGGGCGCGCCAAAAGGTAACAAGCTCGCGGCTTTTACCTGTTCCGGTGGTGATGCAGCGCTGGTCGCCGATTATTGTGATCGAGTCGGTCTTGCCCTCGTGCAACCCTCGAACACGGCTAAAAGTGCGCTGGTGGAACTCTTGCCCGATATCGCTACCGCGTCCAACCCGCTCGATTACACAACACCGCTTTGGGGCAATACCGAGGTCATGCCCGAAGTTTTCCATACCATGGTCGGTGATGGTTACGATGCCGCGGTGGTGATACAGGATTTTCCACCGGCACATATCCATGCGGACAATAGTTATTATCGTAACGATGCCAAATCCTTTATCAAGGCTTGCCAACCGCTCGGCGTTCCAGCCGCTGTTTGTAGCGATCTGCCCGAAAATATCGACCGCGAATCGCGCGAGATCATGATCGCAGGCGGCGTGACCCCGCTGCAGGGTCTCGATGCCGGTCTCGATGCAATCTCAAATGCGTGTCGCTTCGGATTGATGCGCGACCAGGTTCTGTCGGATGTGAGAACCTTTGATTTCGGAGTTATCGAAGTCCCGGGCAGAGAGGACGCTACTCAAGTCGTCGACGAGTGGCAGGGCAAGCAGAGGCTGAGAGAGTGGGGGATCGAAGTACCGACAGGACAGATAATTGATATTGATGCTGTCGACGGGATAATTGAAGATCTGCAGTATCCGCTGGTAGTGAAGGCTGTTTCAGCAGAATTGCCGCATAAATCGGAGTCGGGGGCGGTTAAAATCAATTTGCAGGATGCTGCGCAGCTTCGCAATGCAATCGAGGAAGTGCAAAATTCGGTTTCGAAAACTGTTCCCGGAATCGTGCTCGAGCAGGTCATGGTCGAATCCATGATCGAGGATGTCATCGCCGAGCTAATGATCGGCATCAATACCGATCAGCAATTTGGTCAACTGTTGGTGATTGCCAGCGGTGGTGTGTTGGTTGAGTTAATCAGTGATATAAAAACCTTGCTCTTGCCGACCAGCGATACACAAATTCTTAACGCCTTGCAGGGCCTCAGGTGTTTTAAATTGTTACAGGGTTTTCGCGGTAAACCGGCGGTCGATATCGACATGCTAGTCACCAGCATTCGCGCGCTGGTGAATTTTGCGGCTGCCCAGAATCGTAGCCTGGTGGAAATGGATATTAATCCGTTGATGGTGACCCTTGATCGATGTATCGCCGCCGACGTGATGATACGAGAGGTCGACGACCCGATTTAATTACGATAGTCGCCGAGAAATTGCCTGATATCGGCCAGCAAGGGCACGATCTTCGAGATTTTATCTTCTGCAAAATGCTTGCGCACCGCGTCGAGGTCCGGGGCAATATCGGCGATCGCCTGGTCGCGAAACGCGCGTCCAGCCGCGGTGATGAATACGCATTTGCTGCGTTTATCTTTCGGATTAGGCCTGATATCAATTAACTGGTGTCGTTCCAGTACCGTCAGGGTATGCGTCATCGTCGTCTTCGGTACCTGGAATGCACGTGCAATGACCAGCGGTGTCTGCCCGTCTTTTACGCGGATCAAATGATTCAGTACGCTGAAGTGAGAAACCAGGAATCCGCGCGGTAATTTTGCTTCCAGCGTTGCGCGGCTGTGTCGCTCGATAATAGCGATCTCGTTGAAAAAAACGAAGTAAGGCCCGAGGTCTGGATTATTCATTGAGCAGTTTGGTCTCCGGCGACTAACGCAATACGGGATTTGCTGATGCGAAAAATCGGGTGATCTTAGCCCGGCTATTGTCTCGCTGGAAGTTCAGATTGGATGCCGATATTGCGTAAAACAGCACCTTATTAGTGGTTTTTTCGAATTTTCCGGCATTTTTCGAGGCTTTCATTGCAGTATAGAGTCTCCTGGCGGTGACAAAGACGCTTGTACCAATATCTGCCGGGGCAATAAAACCAGCAGCGGATACCGCTAGTATTTAACGAAAAAATATTCTCATGAATATTGTCAAAAATAGTACGATTTCGCACAATATAATGTGACATCAAAATGAAATCAATAAAATGTTCATCTCATTATCACATTGATTAGTAATCGCCCAGCGCGAAAATTATTGTTACGATTATGCGAGCGTAATCCAAATCAAAGAAATTAAAAGCGCTAGATCAATAATAAAGGAGGACTAATGTCAATGATCCACAAAATAAAACCACAATTACGGCACCTGTTAACGATTCTTTTTGCCAGTTTTATAAGCATGGCCTTGATTCTACCTAGCGGCCAGGCAGCGCCAATGATCGACTCAATTCATTTTCTAATTCCAGGTGGCGCAGGTGGTGGTTGGGACGGTACCGCACGCGGCACCGGCGAAGCTCTAACCAAATCCGGTCTGGTCGGTACGGCTTCGTTTCAGAACCTGTCCGGCGGTGGTGGCGGAAAAGCAATCGCTCATATCATCGAGACTGCCGATCAACAAAAGGGAACCCTGATGGTGAATTCAACGCCCATCGTGGTGCGTTCCCTGACCAAGGTTTTCCCGCAATCATTTCGTGATTTGACCCCTGTTGCCGGCACAATCGCGGACTACGGCGCATTCGTGGTGCGTGCAGATAGCCCGATTAAAAGCTGGAAAGATGTTGTAGCCGGATTCAAGGAGAATCCCCGAAAAATGAAATTTGCCGGTGGATCTGCCAAGGGTAGCCTGGATCACCTGGTGCCGGCTGCTGCAATCAAGGCCGAAGGCCTGGATCCGAAGACCCTGCGATATATTCCCTATGATGCGGGTGGCAAGGCGATGGCGGGCCTGCTATCCGGTGAAGCCCAGCTACTCTCAACCGGTTTGGGTGAAGCGCTCGAAATGAGCAAGGCGGGCCAGGTTCGTATTCTTGCGATCACCGCGCCGGAACGGGTCAGTGATGCACCCGATGTTCCGACGCTGGTGGAAATGGGTAATTCGACGGTGTTTGCCAACTGGCGTGGATTTTTCGGCGCACCCGGGCTTTCCAAGGCCGAGGCTAATGCATATGCGGAGGTACTCGGCAAGATGTATGAAACTCCGGAATGGGAAACTGTGCGTGCCCGAAATGGATGGGTAAACCTCTACAAGCCAGGCGCCGAGTTTTACAGTTTTCTTGAAGAGCAGGAGAAACTGGTCGGCGACTTGATGCGCGAGCTGGGATTTCTGTAAGCGGGCAAATTCAGACTGCTTAATGCGGCCGTCGCTCTCGTAATCAAAGCCCGTTTGGCAGCGCCTGGCTTAGGCTGTTGTGATCGAGAGCGCCCGGCCCCCAACTAATCGGAATCGCATTATGATCCTTTCCAAAGAACGTATCGGTGCGCTGTTTTTTCTCGTCGTTTCAATTACTTATGGCTATTTGGCCAGCGAGATAAAACTATACCCGGGTGATGAGCTTGATCCGATGACGGCTCAGACTCTGCCTTATGTGTTGGCGGGGATGGGCGTCGTTTTGTCGCTTTTCCTGCTGGTTAGTGGGGATCATAAAGCAATTGAATCAGGTGGCGCGCGGCTTAACTGGAAGCCGGTGATTTTGCTGATGTTGCTTACCCTGTTCTACGGATTTTCACTGGATTGGCTCGGCTTTCTGATTTCGACGACCGTTTTTCTGATCGCCGGGTTTCGTATTCTGGGTGAAAAACGCATCAAGGTATTGTTACTGGTCGCGGTCCCGTTTGTTTTTATTTTCTGGTTTGGTTTAACCCAGCTGCTTGATATCTACCTGGCACCCGGGCGAATATTCGGGAGTTAAAGATATGTTAGATGGCATTATTACCGGTCTGCAGACTGCTCTGCTACCCACCAATTTATTCATGGTGGTACTGGGTTGTTTCGTCGGGACCTTTATCGGCATGCTGCCGGGGCTTGGCCCGGTTTCGGCGATTGCGCTAATGATACCGATCACCTACGGGATCGATCCCGCGTCTGGCATTATCCTAATGGCCGGTGTTTATTACGGCGCTATATTTGGCGGCTCGACGTCATCGATTCTGATTAATGCACCCGGTTGCTCGGGTACTGTTGTCACAGCCTTTGACGGTTATCCGATGGCTGCCAAGGGGCAGGCGGGCAAGGCACTGGCACTGGCGGCTTATTCTTCGTTTTCAGGTGGAACCATATCGGCGATTTTCCTGCTGTTGGCGGCGCCGACGCTGGCGAAGGTTTCGCTTAGCTTTCAGTCTGCCGATTACTTCGCGTTGATGGTGCTAGGACTCTCGGCCGTAGCAGCCTTTAGTGGTAAAGGCCAGATCCTCAAGGCACTGATCATGACGGTTTTCGGGCTGATGCTTTCAACCGTTGGCACCGATCGAGCGACCGGCGTCGAGCGCTTTACCTTTGGTTCAATCGACCTGCTGGACGGCATCAGTTTCCTGCTGCTGGCAATGGCTACCTTTGCGCTTGCCGAGGCGATGATGTCGGTGCTGGAACGGGTTGACGAGGGTGCGGAAACGCAGGATATGACACAGCTCGGCAGTATGAAACTGAGCAAGGAGGAAGTGAAGGAGGTCGCACCGACGGTCGCGCGCTCCTCGGTACTGGGCTTCCTGGTGGGCGTACTGCCTGGCGCGGGTGCGACGATAGCCGCCTTCCTGGCATACGGGGTTGATCGTAACCTGGCCAAGGGCGACAAGAAAGACGAGTTTGGCAGCGGGTCGTTACGCGGGCTCGCTGCTCCGGAATCTGCCAACAACGCTGCCTCGTCCGGTTCCTTCGTGCCGCTGCTGACCCTCGGTATTCCGGGCTCCGGAACCACTGCTATCATGCTGGGCGCGTTGATTTCATACGGCATCCAACCGGGCCCCAGGTTATTTGTCGATAATCCCGAAGTGTTCTGGTCGGTCATCATCTCGATGTATGTTGGTAACGTGGTGTTGTTGATACTCAATTTGCCGCTGATTCCCTATATCTCGCGCCTGCTCATTATTCCGAAGCCGATCCTGGTACCGATGATCCTGTTATTTTCGATAACCGGTGTTTACCTGGTATCGTTTAACTCGATGGATATTCTGATCATGGCCGGAATCTGTGCGCTGGCCATCTTTCTGCGCCTGCTGACCTTTCCGATGGCGCCGTTGCTACTCGGATTCATACTGGGCGGCATGATGGAGGATAATTTACGACGCGCCCTGTTAATCAACGATGACAGCCTGAGTTTTCTATGGGAGCGCCCGATTACACTCACTATCATGCTGATTACCTTGCTGATCCTGATTGCCCCGTTATTCCAGAAAACGATTAAAAGGATTTTTCATGTTGAATCGAGCGATGAAATCCTGACGATCGACTAGTGATTGCGAAATTCGTCGTTCGCTGCTCCAGCGTTTATTTGCGCCGTAAATCAATAATAATCCGCTGTGTGCCCAGACCGGCCTGAACTGAGCGGGCCGGCAAGTAATTGAGCGAGAGCTTTTGTCACAGCTAGAAAGCAATATTCGTTTGTATCCCTGGTTTCGTGCCGCGTCCGACGGGCATGCCTGGATTACCGTGTTCTTTTTGTACATGAGTCAGACGTTGTCATTGGACCAGGTGATCCAGCTTTCCGCGGTCTACTACCTGTCGGTTTTCGTGCTGGAAGTTCCGTCGGGTTATTTTTCAGACCGTATTGGTCGGCGCACCACCCTGTTGATAGCAGCCTGTGCACTGATCCTTTCTTACAGCTGTTTTATCGTTGGTGCTAACTTCTGGTGGTTTGCAACGGGCCAGTTCCTGTTAGCGACGGGGATCGCGATGCAGTCGGGCACCGATACCGCGTTACATTATGATTCACTCAAGGCCCTGGGCCGGGAAAGCGAGTATGCACGGCGCGAGGCCAGGGCGGAACAATGGGGTTTGACGATGCTGGCGCTTGCGACGCTGTCAGGTGGTGTACTGGGATTGATTGATCTGCGCCTGGCCTATGTTTTTTCATTGCTGAGCGCGCTGATCATGGCCGCTTTGGTATGGAGATTTTCTGAGCCGCAGCATGCGGATGAGACCACGACGTTACCGCAAAGTTTTTTCACCGTTATCCTGAGCTGTCTCGCAAGACTTCGAGATCCATTGCTCGGCTGGGTGTTTCTTGTAGTAATCGTGTTGTACGCAATGGCGCATATCGTCTTCGAGTTTTACCAGCCCTATATCACCTTGCTCCAGCTACCGCTGCTAGAAGCATCTGCTTATGCACCTTTAATATCCGGCCTGGTTATATCGACCTCGATGTTTGGTGGCGCGATCGGTGCCAGGGCCAGTATTGCATGGCAATCGAAACTGGGCCTGGTGGGCGTGTTGGCAGCCGCGATGTCGATTCAACTGGGTATCGTTGCAGCCATGGCGATCACAATCAGTCCGCTCGTGCTGGCGTTGGTGTGTGTGCGCAATTTCCCTATGGCACTGGTGCATGCCCCAGTCAGGGCCGCTATTGCGCCACGCATTACGCGCGCGCAACGCGCAACTTATCTATCGTTGCAGGGTCTTTCCGAGCGCTTGTTTTTCGCACTGCTACTGCTTGGACTGGCCTCGGGACTGGAGAAGGGTGCTCCGGTTGAAAAGATGACGTTGCTGGATATTTTAACCTCGACCTTATGGATCGGTATTGGCATGGCAGCCCTGTTGTTTCTTTTCTCTGAAAAGATTCAGCGTGCCATTAAGACCGATTCACGGGACGGGTAGAACTCGCGATCAGGACTCTTCAGTTATCGGAATCAGCGATAACTCGACCCGTCGATTTAGGGATCTTCCTTCCGCTGTCGCGTTATCAGCAATTGGCGTATCCTCGCCGAAGCCGACCGCCTCGATGCGCGCTTCGATCACTCCCTTCGAGAGCAGATATTTTGCTACCGAATTGGCGCGTCGTTCGGACAGGGCCTGGTTGTACTCGTTCGATCCCTTGCTGTCGGTGTGGCCGGCTGCCACGATTATGGTTTGATTGAACTCCTGTAAGACGATGATCACCGAGTCCAGCACTTCGTAAAAATTAGCATTAAGATCGTGACCGTTGGTGACAAAGGTAATGTTACCGGGCATAACCAGATTGATATTGTCACCATCGCGCTCGACGCTGACACCGCTGGCGCGCAAGGTTTGTCTGAGCTTGGCTTCCTGCGAGTCCATGTAGTAGCCGATGCCACCACCGGTGATTGCTCCGATCCCAGCGGCCTGGAGCATCTTTCTTTTGCGCGTTTTGCTGCTTTCGTCCTTGTTTGCAAGATAGCCGAGTACGGCACCAATTCCGGCACCTATGCCGGCGCCCTTGGCAGTACTGGAGGTCTTTTTCTCACCGGTGTAGGCATCGAATGTTTCGCATCCGGACAGAAAGGACAGGCTAACGATGCTGATTATAACGAGTAGCTTTTTCATGGGTATTCCTGCAGGTAAAAGGATTGATGGTCGATCTGTTAATCGACAGAGTATAGGCAATCGGGGCGAGATTATAAAAATAATTTTTTACCAGTACAGAGCTTAAAAAATTATTCGGAACCTGGAAGTTTGTAGGCTTCGAGCTTGATAGATTTCAGTGTCATGCCTTCCAGAACTAATCGCCCATGATAACGTCGATCGCCGGTCGAAGAAAATTCAAACTGGTAAGTTCTTCTGAAAGCAAGGTTACCCCCGGAAGTGCGTATCGGCCAAAAGCCGGTAATGACCATGCTTTGATCCAGCAGTTGCAAATCCAGTTGACGACAATGCTCCGTGGCTAATTGACGCGCTTTGCCCTTGAATAGTCCGCTCTGCCACCAGTAGAACGCTCCCAGGCCAGCCAGGACCAGGAGCAGCAAATTAACGAGGCTGAACACAGGGGATTCTTAACTTATCCATAATTAGGGAAATGCCGGCGGCTGTTCCCATATTTTAACGCGAACGCCGGTCAGGCCTGTGTTGATTCGATAGACTGAATTATTGATTTCATTTTCCGGGCAGCCACTTCGCTGCCTTCATCGCGTTGCCATTCGATGTATTGCGAGCAGAATGCAGCCACTTCGGCCTTGTCGGTCAATGCATTCAGATCTTCGACAGTGCGAACACCAAAGCCGACAGCCAACGGTAAATCGGTATGTTTGCGGATTTCGGCGATATAGTTCTGGAACTTTTCCCCCCATTGAGTTTCGTGACCGGTAACGCCCATGCGTGACACCACGTAAATCATGCCGCGTGAAGCCCGGGCGATTTTTTCCACACGTTCCGCCACAGTATTGGGTGTGACCATCAATATCGGCGACAAACCGAGCTTATCGAGGGTCGGCAACCAGGATTCGATCTCTTCTAGCGGCCAGTCAGGCACGATCATGCCCTTTATGCCCGCCGCCGAGGCCTGTTCGAACAATTCCTGTAAACCATAGCGGTACAGCGGGTTCAGGTAACTCATCAGGATAAAAGTCACCTCTGGGTGACGCGCGCAGACGATCTTCGCCAGGTCCAGCGTTGCCTGCACCGAGCCACCGTGTTTGAGAGCCTCGTAACAGGCATTGACCAGGGTGTGTCCGTCGGCGACGGGGTCGCTGAAAGGGACCTGTAATTCGATCAATTTAACTCCGGCCTCGGCCAGACCCGCGATCGCTTTTTCGTTTTCGTCGAGACTCGGAAATCCGATCACGGCGTGGGACATTATTTGCAGGTTTTCGTATTGTGCTGGAAACATGGTTAATGTCCTCGCTTTTGCGCCAGTGCTTCGGTCGATCGCGCTGCTTCACGTTGCAGGACCTCGGTCCACTCACGTTGCGGGAAGGCACGTGCCACCGTGAAGATGTCTTTATCGCCACGTCCGCTCAGGTTGATGACGAGATTCTGATCCGGCTTCATCTGTTTTGCACGCTTGAAACCACCGGCGAGCCCGTGGGCCGATTCCAGTGCCGGAATAATGCCTTCAGTTTTCATTAGCAGGCTGAAAGCCTCGGTGACCTCATCGTCGGTAGCCGATTCCGGGACTACGCGACCCTGTTGCGACAGGTAGGCGAGAATCGGTGAAACTCCGACGTAATCAAGACCGGCTGCAATACTGTGTGTATCGCCAAGCTGGCCATCGTCGTTTTGCAGGAACAGGGTTTTGTAACCCTGCGCAATGCCGATTTCACCGGTGTCCTGCGATAGGCGTATCGAGTGTTTACCTTCTTCGAGACTGATTCCGCCAGCTTCAACCCCCACCAGGACGACCTCCGGGACTTCGAGAAATGCACCGAAAGCGCCCATGGCGTTCGAGCCACCGCCGACGCAGGCGACAATTTCGTCAGGTAAGCGACCCATCTGCCGCATCGACTGTTCCTTGATCTCATCGCTGATGATACTTTGAAAATAGGAAACCAGTTCCGGAAAAGGTGCCGGTCCGCAGGCGGTGCCAAGCACATAGTGGGTGGTTTCAACCGATGCCGCCCAGTCGCGTAAGGCTTCATCCAGGGCTTCTTTCAGGGTTTGCGCACCGGTGGTCACGCCAACCACGTCAGAGCCGAGTTGACGCATCCAAAATACGTTGGAATATTGCCGCTCGATGTCTTCTGCGCCCATGTAGATGGTCGCTTCAAGACCGAGACGTGCCGCCATAATCGCAGTCGCAAGCCCGTGCTGTCCGGCGCCAGTTTCCGCGATAACGCGTTGCTTGCCCATACGCTGCACCAGCAAGCCCTGACCGAGGACATTATTGACCTTATGCGCGCCAGAATGATTCAAATCCTCGCGTTTAAGCCAGATTTGAGCACCGCCGAGCTGCTTCGACAGGCGTCGTAACGGCGTGAGTGGCGTTGGCCGGCCGCTGAATTCCTGGCAAAGCGTGACGAATTCCTGCCAGAAAGCAGGATCGTCGCGCAGGCTGAAGAATAAATCTTCGAGCTCGGTGAGAGCAGGTAGCAGGATTTCGGGGACAAAGCGCCCACCAAATTCGCCAAAAAAACCATTTTCGCTGCGAATCATCGTAGCCTCCGGGCATAAAGCGTATTCAAGTAATGACATATACTAAACGGTTTAGTATAGTTTGCACAAATCCTGTCGGGAATCAACCCTGTAATGGCGCAAAAATCCAAGAAAGATCACATCGCCGCTGCCGCGCTACCCCTTTTTATCGAAAATGGTTTCAAGGGGACATCGATTGATATGGTCGTTAAGGTGAGCGGAGTCTCGAAACCTACTGTTTACAACCATTTTCCCGACAAATCTGCGTTAATGCTTGCCGTACTGGCGCGCTGGATCGACAACAACAAGCCGTTGATTTTGCCGATCAAGGATCTAGCCGAGCTGGAAGCCTTTGTTCGTAATCACTGGCTCACTGACGAAACGGTCAGACTCTACGCGATCGTTATCGGTGAAGGCTGGCGTTTTCCGCTGGCCAAAAGGCTGTTTTGGGAACAGTTTGACAGGCTTTGGCGCATTGCCTTCGACTACGTATGTGAGCATTCGCCGCAACTTGATCGGTCGGTAATCGATCGACAACTCGATCGGCAGTTACTAGAACGTTTGCGAGCACTGTAAAACCCGAATTACCTGGAATCGTGTTTTTTATTCACGGCATCTGAACCTTTTGTTGCGCCCTAAAAAGGATTCCCTGGCGGATCGCAATCGCTATACTGGCAACTTCCCATCAGAATAAAATTACGGTGATGAATCAGGACGAGGTGCGCAGCAAGCTCGAACTCGACGAAGGGCGCGTTGTCATTCCGACAGATGAAATTGTCGCACTGGTAAGCGGGATCTTCGAAAACATCGGTTGCAGCGTCGAGGTATCCCGCGAGGTGGCCGGGCACCTCGCCGATTCAAACCTGTGCGGCATGGAATCGCATGGATTGATGCGTACGCTGCAGTACGCCGACCAGTTCGAATCAGGGTATATGCAGCCTGACGTGAGTCCTGAGATCAAGATGACCGATCGTGGTGCGACGATTGTCGATGGTAACGGCGGTATTGGAATCCCCGCAATGCGCCTGGCGATTGAGGAGGGATGCCGGGTTGCCAGGGAGCAGGGTGTCTCCGCGGTCGCGATTCGTAATGTCGGTCATACGGGCAGGCTGGGTGCCTTCACCGAGGCTGCTGCCTACCAGGGATTCCTGAGCATCTGCTTCGGCGGCGGCGGCCGTGATAAATGGCGCCAGGTCGCTCCTTATGGTGGCAAGCGCGGGATGTTACCGACCAATCCCTACAGTATCGCTGTTCCGGGAGGAGATCGCGGTCCGATGATGTTTGATTTCGCGACCTCGAAGATTGCCGGCGGCTGGATTTACGCGGCACGCAGCGCCGGGGCGAAGCTACCCGATAACGTGTTGATGGATCCCGAGGGTAACGTGACGCGAGACCCCGAGGATTATTTTCGCGGCGGCGCGATCATGCCTTCCGGTGGACACAAGGGATACGCGTTGGCGCTGGCGGCCGAGATCGTCGCCGAAGCCATGCTGGGTCCGACCGAAACCGAGGGCAGCTGGCTTTTACTCAACGTGGATACTGCGCGTTACCGCGAACCGGGCCGGCTGCAGCGAATTGCCGAGGAAATCCTGGACGAATTACGTAACTGCCCGCCAGCGCCAGGGTTCGAGCGCGTCGAAATTCCGGGAGAGCGTGAGCGCGAGTACCGCGAGCGGATCCGGGACTCGGGTATTCCGTTGCCCCGGCAAACTCTGCGGCAGATCCAGGCATTATCGAAGCGGCTCGAGGCGGCTAATTGAATTGCAGCTCGATCTAGTATTCGGGCAGTTCGTGCATATTGACCGACACCGGGTATTCGCGCATGCGCTCTTTGATATAGTCGATCGTTGCCTTCTGCGGATCACCGCCCCGCAACGTCGCATCGACACTAACCTTTACCTGTTGAATTTTCCAGTCATCTCCGGCACGCAGGTCGAGTTCAATCTCGGAATGATCCAGTAACAAACCGCGTTCACTGCAGTTGGCGTGAAAGTATGTGTGTTGGCAAATCAAGAAGGAATAAACAAAAATCAGGAAGCCGGGCGACGAGTTACCGATTTCCAGGTTGTTCCAACTGTTATCGGAGCAGGCCTGCGCGCTGATCTGATCGATATTGTTGTCGTCACCACTGTAGTCAAACGATGCCCGCAACTGAAAAGGATGGTCTGACATGCAATTGCCTCGGTCGATTCGTAATGGAAGCTAATCAATCATTACGCTCCGAGGCTGTTTATACAATATCCAGGAAAGGTTAGTGGTTTCCCGAACAGGGATAGGGTCGTGCTGCACGGCCACCCGGTTTAGACGAGATCGACATCAGGTTCTACCCTGGATTCGTCGCGCGGGTACTGCTGAATTATTTGGATCAAGTCAGGCCCATAGAGCTTTAGCTTACGCTCGCCAATGCCCGGAATCGATTCCAGTTGCTCGATGCTTTCTGGCCGATGTTCGCAAATCGTCGTGAGGGTCTTATCGTGCAGGATGACAAAAGGCGGTACACCCTGCGCTTGCGCCAGTTGTTTGCGGTGCAGTCGCAGCGCCTCGAATAGCGGCGTATCGACGCTACCCAGTTCGGCGGCAATTTTGCCCGCGCTTACCTTTTTCACTTTTGTCGGCTTCGCGAACTTGCGCAGCAGCAACTGTTTTTCACCTCTGAGCAGCGGTCTGCAGTCGGGGGTCATCTTTAACGCGCCGTAATTATCAATATCGGCAAAGAGGTAACCGAGTGCAATCAACTGACGGAACAGGCTGCGCCACTCGTTGTTATCCAGCTCACCAATACCAAAAGTACTGATTTGATCATGTCGGTTCTGCACGATACGGTCCCTGGCATTGCCCATCAGGACGTCGATGACGTAATTTACACCAAATCGTTGGCCGGTCCGGTAAACGCAGGACAGCGCCATGCGCGCGGCTTCGGTCGCATCCCAGGTCACCGGTGGGTCAACGCAATTGTCGCAGTTGCCGCAGGGCTGTTCCAGGATCTCGTCGAAGTAAGCCAGCAGGGTCTGGCGACGACAAACGGTTTGTTCGCAAAAACCCAGCATCGCTTCCATCTTCTGGTGCAGGACACGTTTAAATTGTTCATCGGCATCGCTTTGCGCCATCATCTGGCGCAGCGTAATGACATCCTGCATACCGTAGGCCATCCAGGCATTGGCGGGATCGCCGTCGCGTCCGGCGCGGCCGGTTTCCTGGTAATAGGATTCGAGGTTCTTGGGCAGGTTCAGATGTGCGACGAAGCGCACATCGGGCTTGTCGATGCCCATACCAAAGGCGATGGTCGCGACGACGATAACGCCCTCCTGCTGCAGGAAGATGCGTTGATGCTCGACGCGGGTGTGCTTGTCGAGTCCGGCATGATAGGGCAGGGCGATGCGGCCCTTGTCACCCAGCCATTTGGCCGTTTCCTCGACCTTCTTGCGCGACAGGCAGTAAACGATACCGGCGTCGGTCGCGTGGTTGGCCTGGATGAAAGACCACAGGCGCTGCCGGTTGTTATCGCCCTGGGTGACGCGATAAAAGATATTGGGTCGGTCGAAACTGTGCACGAAACGCTGCGCCTCCCCGAGCCTGAGTTGTTGCTCGATTTCCCGCAGCGTGCGCCTGTCGGCAGTTGCCGTGAGGGCAATGCGGGGAACGCCTGGAAAGCGCTCGTGCAAGCGGGTGAGCTTCTGGTAATCGGGTCTGAAATCGTGCCCCCACTGCGACACGCAGTGCGCCTCGTCGATGGCGAATAGCGCGATCCTGCAATCGGCGAGCATATCGAGAAAGTCAGCGCCGAGCGCTCGCTCAGGCGCCACGTAGAGCAAATCGATATCGCCGCTGCGCAATCGTTGCCTGACCTGTTGCTGCTGCTCGAACGATTGGGTCGAATTCAGAAACGCCGCGTTGATCCCGTTTAGCGCAAGCGCGTCGACCTGGTCCTGCATCAGCGCAATCAGTGGTGAAATAATAATGCCGGCACCGTCGCGCACCATTGCCGGGATCTGGTAACACAGCGATTTGCCCCCCCCGGTCGGCATCAACACCAGCGCATCCTGTCCTGCAATCAGGGAGTCGATGATCTGCTGCTGTTGAAAACGAAACTGTGTGTAGCCAAAGCGGCTGCGCAGAATATCAAGTGCTTGAGACATGGTGATATAGTCTTCCTTTTATCAATTGTTTATGAACTGTCCTTGTCATTCCGGTCAACTTTTTGACCAGTGCTGCGGTCGATTTATATCACATCGCGAGCTGCCTGAAAACGCGGAGCAGCTAATGCGTTCTCGATATAGCGCCTACGTGCTTGATGATGTTGAATATTTATCCCAAACCTGGCATTCGGATTTCAGACCCCGGGAGTTGACAGTCGACCCCGACATCCACTACATAGGGCTCACGATTAACACCAGCGATCAACAGGGCAAGCAGGCGGTAATAGATTTCGAGGCGCGCCTGCTGGCAAATGGGCAGGTACAGGCGATGCATGAAAAAAGCACCTTTGTTGAAAATGATGGGAAATGGATGTATACCATCGGTGAGATGTTAACGCCCAGTTTTCAGCCCTGGAAACCGGGAAGAAACGAAACCTGCCCCTGCGGCAGCGGCAAAAAGTTTAAACGATGCTGTACCTGACGCCCTAGAGCAGACGGTCACGAATACCATGCAGTACGATATCGGTATACCCGACTATGCCGATCACCTTGCCACCCTCGAGCACCGGTGCACGACCGATGCCGAAGTTTTCGAACAGGCGCGCGCAATAGCGAATATCCATCCCCGGGTCAACACTGACCACGGGTTTCGACATGATCTCGTAGATATTGATTCGTTCTGGCGCCTTGTTCTTGGCGAGCACCTTCCTCGCGATATCCGATAACATTACGATCCCGTATTCGTCGTTCTCATGTCGAGTATCGACGATGAAACACTTGGATTCGGGGTGACTTGATTTCTTTAGGACCTCCGCCACGGTATCCATACCATCGACGAGATCGAAATCCGGCGTCATCACATCCTTTACTCGAACGATAATTTTTTCACTCATATCTCTTCCTCAACAATTCCAGACAATTGGTTGACCTGTTGCATTACGCCGACCGCATCTTCGACATCGATACTGAAAGCGATACCGGAACCAGGATTGGCTTCAAACTCCCCGGTAGCTTCGATGCTTTCGAGGATATCGCGACACATATGTTCTTCGACCAGTAGCAATACCACATCTCTTTGTGTTTCCAGGCTCAGGCCGAGAAAAGTCTTGGCAACCTGCATCCCCTCGCCGCGGGCGCTGGAAATAACGGTTGATCCGGTGGCGCCTTTATTCCTGGCGGCTTCGACAACTTTTTCAGTGATCGAATCCTCGGTCAGTGCAATGATTAGTTTAAAGTGCATGATGATTTCTCACGAGGTTGTGGTCTTCTTGCCGCGCCTGGCGCTCCATTCAGACAACTGGGCATAGGCAAGTACAGACATTATCGGAAACAGGCTGGCAAAGGCAATCAAGCCGAAGCCGTCGAGCAAAGGGTTGCGACCGGGCACGGTACTGGCAAGCCCGAGCCCGAGTGCCGCCACCAGAGGTACCGTCACGGTAGATGTAGTAACACCGCCGGAATCGTAAGCCAGCGCGATAATCAGGCGCGGCGCAAACATGGTTTGTATCAACACAAACACGTAACCCGTAATTATGTACCAGTAAAGCGGCGTGCCGGTGACAATGCGGTAAACCCCGAGGGCGATGCCGATGGCGACACCGATCGCAACCGCGATGCGCAGGCCCCAGACACCGATACTGCCAGCCGAGACCCGGTTGGCCTTGATCGCGACCGCGAGCAACGAGGGTTCGGCAATGGTGGTCGAAAAACCGATGGCGAATGCAAACAGGTAAACCCACTGGTAATCCCACCATTCGAGTACCCGGCCGATATCATCTCCGGCAATGAAGGCGGGGTCGGTCAACTGCTGCGCCATCAATTTGCCAAGCGGAAACAGCGCCGCCTCAAGGCCCTCGAGAAAAAATGCGAGGCCCAGTAGTACCAGTAAAAAGCCGGCGATTGCTTTTTTTCGATTTGCGATCGGTTTGCGAAATGCGAGGCGTTGGAAGCCGAACAGGATTACCACGATGGGTAACACATCCCAGACGGTTGCCACCAGCGTGTGAAATAAATCGATGAAGATCTGCATCATGGGTGTCAAACCACCATGCCGTAGGCCATGACGAAAATCATCGGCGTCAACGATGCAAACGCGATCAGGCCGAAACCATCGACCATCGGGTTGCGCCCCTTGATTGAGCTTGCGAGCCCAACCCCCAGCGCGGTTACCAGGGGTACCGTGATCGTCGACGTGGTAACGCCGCCGGAGTCATAGGCGATGCCGATTATTTCTTTAGGTGCGAAAAACGTCATGATGACGACCCCGGTGTAGCCAACCACGATCAGGTACTGAATCGGCCAGCCCTTGATGATTCGAAAAACGCCAATCACGATCGCAAAACCGACCGAGAGCGCAACCGTTAAGCGCAGGCCCGTTGCATAGGAAGCCATGGATTTTTCGCTGGCTTCGATCATGCCGCCAGTAGCCGCAATCTTTGCGGCCTCGCCGGCTACCGCGATCAGCGCCGGTTCGGCAACCGTGGTACCGAATCCGAGTGCAAAAGCGAAACTTAATAACCAGAACAGGCTACCCTTGCTGGCGAACTCGAAGGCCATGGTTTCACCGATCGGGAACAGACCCATGTTGAGCCCCTGCACAAACAGGGTTAAGCCGATGACTACAAAAACAACTCCGAGGACTATTTCGCCGAAATTCGGAATCGGTTGTTGTAATACCGCAAACTGAAAAAAGCCGATCACCAGGATGATCGGCAGCAAATCGCGCAAACTGTCAAGCAGTGCGTTTAGTATCGACCTCAGTAATTTCATTTAAGCCCGTCTATGAAAGGCCCGATGGTTCACTATATCAGGACCTCGGACATAGACCCATGCTCGAGTCAAAAAAAAAGCCCACCTAAAGGTGGGCATGATAAAGTGAGCGCCTGACCCGGTCAGTTGATCGGCACGGATTCAGGGTTGATTAACCTCGGTATTGCTATCGACACCACGCTCTTCGAGCAGGGTTGTCAACCAGTCCGGGTCCATTTCCGGTACCGAGGACAGCAACAGGTCGGTGTACGGGTGATGTGGTGGCGTGAACATTTCATCTTTCGGCCCCTGTTCGACCACCTTGCCATACTGCATGACCACGACTTCATCGGCAATAGAACGCACTGTTGCGAGATCGTGGGTGATGAACATGTAGGCGAGGTTCATTTCTTTTTGCAGCTTGTCGAGGAGGCGTAGAATACCTTCCGCCACTAGTTGGTCCAATGCACTGGTCACCTCGTCGCAGATGATGAACGTGGGTTCTGCCGCGAGGGAACGGGCTATGCCGATACGCTGTTTCTGGCCGCCGGAGAGCTCCGGTGGATAGCGGTTGTAGTACAGCGAAGGATCCATTTCGATTAAATCCAGTATTTCGTCAACGCGATTTTTAAGCTCCGGTCCATGCAGGCCACTGTAAAAAGCAGCGGGGCGTCCAATGATCTCGCTGATTTTAACTTTTGGATTGAGCGCGGTATCCGCCATTTGATAAATCATTTGCGCCTGGCGCAGCTGATCCTTGGTGCGATCCCGGTAATCTGGTGGCAGCGGCGTACCCTGGAATAAAACTTCTCCCTTGGTCGGCGGTAACAAACCGGTGATGCATCGGGCCGTGGTCGATTTGCCCGAACCTGACTCACCCACTACCGCAACCGTCATTCCGGAATAGATATCGAACGATACATCTTCCAGCACGGGTGTATCTCCGTAAGCTGCGTCAACATGCTGTACCGAAATCAGTGGAACCGTGTCAGCGGGGCGTGGCACCTGATCCTTTTTAAAATCACGCACCGCCCACAGCGACTTGGTGTAGTCATCCTGGGGATTTTCCAGCATGGTCCTGGTATCGGCTTCCTCAACCTCGTCTCCCTTGAGCAGCACTTTAATGACATCAGCCATCTGCGCCACGACCGCCAGGTCATGGGTAATGTATATGGCCGCGGTATTAAACTGATCAACGATATCGCGAATCGCCGACAATACTTCGATCTGGGTTGTGACATCGAGTGCAGTCGTCGGCTCGTCAAAGATGATCAGGTCGGGTCGACAGGCCATCGCCATTGCCGTCATCGCGCGCTGTAACTGCCCGCCCGATACCTGGTGTGGATAACGAAAACCGATTTCCCTGGGGTTGGGCAAACGCAAACGCTCATATAGCTCCATTGCGTCTTCCTGGCTTTCCAGACGTTTCTGTATCCGATACTGTAACGGTGCCTCGGTATGTTGGTCGATCAATTTATGCGCCGGGTTGAATGAGGCGGCAGCCGATTGCGCGACATAGGCAATGCGTGCACCCCGTAAAGACTGAAGATCTGATGCCGGGGTTGTGGTCAGCTCCAGGCCATCGAATTCGATCGAAGAGCCTTCCGATATACGACAACCATCACGGGTAAATCCCATCGCTGCCAGTCCAATCGTCGATTTTCCGGCACCCGACTCACCGATCAAACCCATGACCTCACCACGGTGCAGCGTCAGGTCAATACCATGCACGATTTCGATCCAGTGTTCGTCGGAGTACCCTTCGATACGTAGATTCTTAATATTGAGCAGTATGCTTTTATCTTGACTCATTTCGATTACTCCTTCAGACCGGACGAGCGGTAAAGCATCCAGTCGACAACAAAGTTAACGGCTACCGTCAGCAGCGCGATTGCTGCTGCTGGTATCAGCGGGGTTATCTCCCCAAAGGAAATCAGGGTTGCGTTTTCGCGCACCATCGAGCCCCAGTCCGCGGTCGGCGGCTGAATGCCGAGGCCGAGGAAGGACAGGCCTGCTACCAGTAGAAATACGAAACAGAATTCGAGGCCGAACTCGGCGATCAACGGTGCTGTCGAGTTCGGTAGTATCTCTTTGCGAATCAAATACCAGGTGCCTTCGCCCCTCAGCTTGGCAGCTTCAATATAATCCATGACCACGACATTTCCGCCGACCGATCGTGCCAGCCTGAATACACGCGGAGCGTAAATGATCGCGATAACGATTATCAGGGTAACGGTATTGGTACCGAAAATACTGAGCAGCAGCAGAGAGAATATCAGCGATGGGATCGACATGATGACATCCACGACCCGCCCCAGAAACTGGTCGAGTTTGCCGCCCTTGGTGGCCGCATACAAACCCGCGGTAGCCCCCATGGCAAATGCCAGGATTGTAGCCAGTAGTGCCAGGCCGACCGTATTCCGGGCCCCGTAGATGATGCGGCTGAACATATCGCGCCCGAGCTGATCGGCACCCAGCAGCATATTTTCATCGGCCGGTGCGAACGCGGATGAAATCACTTCGGCCTCACCGTAGGGTGCAATAATAGGCGCAAATATGCCTGATATCGCATAGGTGAAAATCACGAATAATCCGAATCCGGCAGTTAGCGGTGCGGTGCGCATCTCCTTGGCGAAGTCCTCAGGTAGCAGAATAATCAGGAATTCACGGAAGGAGTAAGATACGCCCGCCGAAAAAGCAATTAATCCGGCAAGTATGGTTACGCTCCACAGCATCGCTTCGCCGCCAACGATACCCATGACAAAAGATACCAGGGTCAGCGAAAATAACAGAATGAACATAGTGCGCTTTTGATAAAAAGCGGCCAGCGTGGAAGCACCGATGACCAGGGCGTAAAAACCAATAATAAAATAATTCATGATTCAGCCCTCACTTCGGATGACGCAAACGCGGGTTGGTCAGAATCGACCCCACGTCGGCGGCCAGGTTTAACAGGATGAAGGTTGCCGCGAAGATCAGGCAGCAGGCCTGCACTACCGGGAAATCCCGCTTGGTGACGGCGTCAACCAGCAATTGCCCGATGCCGGGATAAACGAATACCACTTCAACCAGAACCACCCCGGTGACCAGGTAGGCGAGGTTCAAAGCGATGACGTTGATGACCGGCGCCCATGCATTTGGCAGCGTGTGCTTGACGATGACCTTCCATGCCGGCACACCTTTGAGGCGCGCCATTTCAACATAGGGCGATGCCAGTAGGTTGATGATCGAGGCCCGGGTCATGCGCATCATGTGGGCTACCACGACCAAAACCATCGTCAGCGCGGGCAGGAAGGTCCGATCGAGCCTATCGATTAAAGTCATGCCATCGTCTAACTTCGCGATTGCCGGGAAATACTCGCCCTTGACGGCAAGAAATAGAATCAGAATATAGCCCAGGAAAAACTCTGGAGACGAAATCGACGTCAGGGTAACCACATTGGCAACCCGGTCGAAAACCGAGTTCCTGAACAATGCCACCAGCACACCCAGGAAAATAGCGACTGGAACCGCTATGATAGCGGCATATAATGCGAGGAAAAGAGTATTGATAAAACGAGCGCTGATCGTTGCCGTAACTGGTTGTTGCGATACCAGCGACACGCCGAAATCCCCCGTTACGGCATTACCCAGCCACTCGACGTAGCGGATCGGTGCCGCGCGGTCGAGCCCGAGCTGCTCGCGAAAAGCAGCAAGGTTTTCCGGGGTAGCTCCCTGTCCCAGCACCGCCTGGGCGATGTCGCCGGGCAACAGTTCTACCGCACCGAATATAATGATTGATATGACCAGGAGTGTTACCAAACCCAGGCCGAGTCGTTTTGAAACAATGGATAATATGTCGCCCATAGAGCTATTCCCCCTTAAAGTGACCTCAAACTTCTGAAGCACCTTAGATTTATTATTAAGCTTACCTGGGCCCTCCGGCAATGCCGGGGACCCAGATTCACCTATGCCATCTAGTTGTCCCTAATTAACCAACACCGGGGTAGATATCAGGCAAACCACCAGCGATGTGATCCGCGACCACCATCGAGCTCCCATGCAGATGCGAGGTTGGGTCCGTGTTGTACCTTTTTGTTTCGCGCATAGACAAAGTTGGCGAAAAATGGGATCACGGTGCCACCGTCATCGCTCGCGATCTGGCACATTTCGCGATACTGCGCGGCGCGTTTG
This sequence comes from Gammaproteobacteria bacterium, assembly GCA_029862005.1. Classification (NCBI taxonomy): domain Bacteria; kingdom Pseudomonadati; phylum Pseudomonadota; class Gammaproteobacteria; species Gammaproteobacteria bacterium. The sequence continues at coordinate 32,189 of JAOTYD010000012.1, forward strand.
GTGTCATCAAGCTCTGCCTTAGCCTGCAGTAACAACTCGTTAAACCGTTTATTCTGCCAGTGCGCCTCGTTCCATGGGGCGTCGTCCTTGTAGGCCAGGGTAAACATCTGGTCGGGAGTCGGGCGAGCACCCCATTTGACGAATACCCAGGGTTTTTTCAGCCAGACATCCGACCAGTAGCCGTCGTTCGCCTCGCGTACGACATTGATATTGATGCCGGCCTTTTTGGCATGTTCGCTGTAAAGCACACACATGTCCACGGCGCCCGGTAAGATACTGTCCGCGGCAGACAAGTCCACATTGAGCGAGCTATGTCCTGCCTTTTTAAGGTGAAACTTCGCCTTGTCGAGATCATAAGGCCGTTGCGGGATATCAGTCGGCGCGTACGGCATGGCGGGAGACACATGGTAGTCATTGCCTATCGTTGCCGTGCCAAACATGATTTTCTCGACGATGTCCTTGCGATCGATCGCATATTTAAGTGCCAGCCTGACATCGACATTGTCAAAGGGCGCGACGTCGCAAAACATCGGCAGTGTAATGGCCGAGCCGCTGGGCACGTTTTCGACGATGAGATTCTTGTTACGCGCCATCAAGGCCATGGTTTTCAGATCGACCGAGGTGATCGCATCGACATCACCGGTAATCAATGCGGTCTGGCGTGCGTTTGGATCGTTGAGTCCGATAAATTCGATTTCATCGAAGTACGCGCCTTCACGATGCCAGCCGTCATGCCGTACCAGCTTGGTGCCGATGCCCGGTTTATGCTCGGTAATTTTATAAGGACCAGCACCTATTTCACCTTGCCATGCCAGTGTGCCATCGGCATTGGCGGGACAAATAGCGAGGTGGTAGTCAGTCATTACAAAGGGTAGATCAGCAAATCCCTGGTTAAGCTCGATGACGATGGTATGGTCGCCTTTCGCCTTGATATCGGTGACCGACGATAACAGGGCCGCTGCTGCCGAAGTTGAATTTTCACCGCGGTGGTGATTCAGCGATGCAATGGCGTCTTTGGAGGTAAACTTCTTGCCATTGTGAAAAGTGGCATTCTTGTTCAGCTCGAAAGTCCAGACCTTTGCATCGGGTGTCGCACTCCAGGAATCCGCCATATCCGGACCAAGTCCGTTTTCGGGCGTAATTTCGGTCAGGTAACTGCGGTGGGTATGCGCGAGTTGTATCATGCCGACGCTTAAATAGGTACCTGGATCGAAGGTGTCGGACGTATTCACATCATGTGCGCCAATTCGGAACTTGCCGCCTCTTTTCGGGGTAGCCGCTGCAACCTCGCTGGTCCAGAGTCCGGATGCCAGGGGTATCGTCATACCCGCCGCCACGGCGAAACGCATGAAGTCACGACGACCCAGCTTGCCGCTTTTTGCGTCCGCGGTCAGCAACTCTTTGAAATCTTTTTTAGTGCTCATTGAACATCTCTCCTCGGTTTTACTTTAACTAGTTTTTATAAAATTATAATTATGCAAACAAAATATGTTTACATTTATTAAGGTTATTACAGAAGGGATATTACCTGATTGTTACCAAAGTTTCGAGTCCTTAGGTTTGATCCCTGCTGAACCCCGGCTTTTCGCTTAAGATCCGTGGATTTAGGGTGGCAGGAGAGGTTAGCGAATAATCAGGGTTTCGGGGGTACGGTGTGTCAGATTTTCCGCGCCTTTCTCGGTCAGCAGTACGGTGTTGGAAATGAAATAATCGACGACATCGGTGTTGGTGAACCACGAATGCGCATGAAAGGTCATGCCGGTTTTAAGTTCTCTGGTACTGCCGGGTTGCAGGCTGGTCACCATGCTGCCACCGGTCCAACTCGGTGGAAAACCGATGCTGACCATGTAACCGCAATGATGTCGATGGTAGTCCTTGAGGCCAGCGCTGTCGGCGACATCTTTCCAGGCCTGGTAGACCTGTCCGGCAGTAGCTCCGGGTTTGAGCGCATCACAGATGGCCTGCATTCCCCGTATGGCAAGCTCTGCCGATCGCTCAGCACCTGGCGGTGCCGATCCCACGTAAACCAGGCGTCCCATCGGCGCCTGGTACTTACGGTAGGCCCCGCCGACCTCGAGGAATACGGCGTCGCCATTGTGAAAAACATCACCGCGCCAGGTCGTGTGTTCTTCGCCAAGACGGGTAGTCGGCCGAATAAACGGACCAAAACCAGGATATTCACTACCTGCCAGGATCATGGCTCGATTACATTCGGCGGCGACTTCATAGTCACTGGCGCCATCCCGAATCGCGTCGATTGCGGCCAGGGTTCCGGCATCCGCCGCCGCGGCTGATTTGCGGGTGTATTCCTGCTCCAGCGGCGATTTGACCAGGCGCAGGTTGTCGACAATTCCGGATCCATCTGACCACTCTGCTCCGGGGACAGCTGCGAGAATCAATTCGTATATGCGCGGCGTCATGAAAAGACTGCGTTTTTCGATGCCAAGCTTTTCCCTGGATAATCCCCGATCGGTCAGTATTTTCAGCACGTAGTCCGACAATTCTTCAGTATCGCCATGACCGTAAAAGTCGGCATTGTCGACCTGGTTTTCGATCGTGATGCGCTCCATCGCCCGGCAGGCCAGCGCCATGCGACCTTCAGCAGGCACGACCAGTACATGGCAGGCGAAGAAGCCCCAGTGATCGAGGCCCGTCAGGTAGTAGATATTTTCAGGTACCGAAACCACGAGTGCATCGAGGCCGCGCTCTTGCATGATGCGCCTGACTTCGGCCAGTCTCTGATTAAGTTCGGTTTCGGGGAATACATTGTGATCCATACGCTTTGTGCTTTATTGGAACCTTTGTCGACAGCATATCGAGAGCGAGTCATTTGCCCAAGCGAAATTCACGTTGCCGATGAAATTCCTGGCGAATGGTCAACGATAGGGATTAGCTTTATTCCGCGGCGACGAGCTGACTGGTCAAATTATAGCGATTTAGGAAACCGATGGCTTTGTCTTCTGCATCACCACCGAACAGGAACATGGACATATGACCGCGCCAGCGATGCAGATAGAGTTCGGCGTCGACATCGGACGCACGCAGGGCCTCGTAATAGTCGCTCGCCTGGTCTTCGCTCACCAGATTATCGAGCTTGCCATGGTAGAGAAAAACAGGCGGATCGTCGCTGGAAATGTGGAAGGCCGGTGATGCTTCGGCGTAACGTTCGGGCATTTCATCGCGGTCGCCACCCATGAAGCGAATCACTATCGGGCTGCCGGTGTATTTGCGCAGATCCGCAGGGATACCACCCGCCACTACGGACCGGATAGCCGGCAAAGGTTTGGCGTCCGCTGCCAGCGGATCACCGTGATCAATAGCGCCGATCAGGGCAGCAAGATGGGCGCCGGACGAGTAACCCCAGGTATTGACGCGCTCGAGGTCGAGACGGTATCGATTCGCATTTCCAGCGATCCACGACAAGGCCTGTTGCAGGTCGTGAACTTGTGCCGGATAGGTATATTGCGGGGCAAAACGGTAGTTCACATTGATCACCGCATAACCCTGGCGCACCAGTTTACAACTGATACCGGCCATATCATCACGGCTGCGGTTTGCCCAACCGCCCCCATGGATCATCAGCACAACCGGTCGCAGCCCTCGTTTTTGTGGCAGGTACAGGTCGGCGTGGAGCGGCTTTGGCCAGACAGCGTTGGTATAGACGATATTTTCGATCTTGCGATCGAGGGTAAAGGTAACGTCAGCCGATGATTCGCCGGGCTGACCGTTAATGTAGGTGTAACAACCGGATAAAGCAGCGACAGCGAGTAGAATGACGGCGGGTATGAACGGTGGATTATTTAACATGTCCTGGGGCTCAAGGTCGGGTATTGGATCATTTCATACCAATGGCTACGCACCCGAGTGCTAACTGGATCAATCCCGGTATAGCGAAATAGTTCATATGCCTGAGAAAAATCAGGTATTTATGAAAACCGTTTGCCGGTTGCCGTGACACGTTCGCGCCATGCGGTAATGACACCGGCGGACCCGATCAGGATCATGCCGATGATTGACTGGCCGGTCGGCCATTGATCGAAGATCGCGCGACTCCAGAACGCGGCGAAAATCAGGTAACTGAAATCTATCGGCGCAAGCCAGCTTGCGTCCGCGGTCTGGTAGGCCCGACTGAGGCAGATGTTGCCGGTCAGGTTGAGTACCGATGCGAATAACGCAAATCCCACAATCAGCACGGTAAGTTCGGGCCAGCCGATAGCGACAAACGGTATACTGGCGCGAATTTCCGCAGATAAAGGGAATATCGACAACAACAGAATACCGAGTATGCCGGAAAAAATAAAAGCAACACCCACCGCGAATGCTAGCGCCAGCGTGCTTTCCTGGCGGCAGGCTTTACGCAGCGTCAATATATTCGTGGCATAGAAAAAACCGGCCACGATGGGAAGGATCTGAACCGCCGAAAAGTCCGCATCCCAGGGACTGAGTATCACAGCGGCACCGATTGCACCGATCAGTAGTGCCGCCGTGCGCCAGGGACCCACGGTTTCACCCAGGATCGGCCCCGCCAGCAGTGATACGAACAGGGGGTAGGTATAAAGCCCTGCCGCCATCTGTGGCACTGTCAGGGAGGGCGCGCCGGCGAAGAAAAAGAACATACAAACCGTTAAAAATACAGCGCGCAGATAGACCGGGCGCCAATTTCTGGGAATGATGAGGCCGAGGCTACCGCTTGCCATCGCCAGAATTAGGATGAAACTGAGATTGCCAATCGAGCGCAGGGTTTGAAACTGCCAGAACGAAGTGTCCGACGACATTAGTTTGATCAGAGAATCCTGCAGTGCGAGCGCAAACACACCCAGCAATAGCAGGGCGAGTGCGACCACTGGCCGGTCGCCTTGAGGCTGTTCAAACAGGCTTTTCATTTCAGAATGGGTTGATTTTTTATTTCTGCCGTATTGCAAGAATGGGGAGTGTAAAACAAAAATCTGGCGCGGAGCCAGTTCGGTGCGAACACCGCCGCGCGATGCATCCGCGGATGCCTGTGACGGGCTATAGCCGGGGTATGACTTGGCCAGCTTTGGTCAAAGACTGCTAGCCGGCTGGAGTGTCTTCGATCAGGTGGCCGTAGTAGCGGTAGAACAGGCGCAGCCAAAAGGGAGTGAACAACGTGGTGTAAGCGATGACAATGACCACGGTGGTGTAGATTTCTGTGTTGAACAGGCCCGTGTGGCGGCCAATTTCGGCAAATACGAGACCGACCTCACCACGCGGAACCATCGACATGCCGATGATGACGCGGCGTGGCAACTTTTCGCGAATCAGCAGCCCGGCGCAGATCTTGCTCAGGATCGCCACGCAGGCAAGCGAAATCGAAAATATCCAGAAAAACAGGGAAGTCCAGTCCAGCGTGCTTAAATCCAGCGAAAGCCCGACAGCGGCGAAGAATATCGGTGTGAATAGCTGTATCACCGGTTGCATCTGCTTGTTAACGCGTTGTGAAAATTTGGGATCGGCCTTGAGGGCAACGCCAAACGGCAGAAAAAACCGTCGCGACAGTGCAAGTCCGGTAGCAAATCCGCCCAGTAGTTCAGGAATACCGATCGCGTGCGATAACCAGGCCAGGAAAAGCACGAGGGATACGACCGTCGTCGGCACCATACCCGGAGTCTCGCTAACCTTTTCCCAGCGCCGAATGATGTAACTGATCGATTTTGCCATTGCAGGTGCGATCAGAAAGAAGACAACCATGAATAGCAGGACTTTAAATGTGCTCACCATATCGACCGATCCGCTGGTGATAAAATTGAACAGGATCGCCAGCAGCAATACACCCATGATATCGTCAAGCACCGCGGCGCCGAGAATGATGCGCCCCTCCTTGCTCTGTCCGCGGCCCAGGTCCGACAGGGTTCGCATCGTGATGCCGATACTGGTTGCGGTCATGGTACCCGCGATCAGTAACGACACCATTTGGTCCAGCTCAAACCAGTAATGGCTGAGGGCAAAACAGGTAATGAAAGGCAACACGAACCCGGTGATCGCAACGACAACGGACTTGGCACCGGAGCTGACGAGTTTACCGATATCGGTTTCGAGTCCGATCTGGAACAGCAGCAGGATGATTCCGATTTCCGCCAGCACCCAGATCAGGCCCTCGGCTTCGATCAAACCGAGCATCGATGGCCCAAGAATAATTCCGGCCACGATCTCCCCGATTACGGAAGGAACTCCAAAGCGTGCAGCGACCTCGCCCATGACACGCGCAGCGATCAGGATCGTTGCTACATGTAATATGGCCGTCGAAGTATCCATTTTTTATTTAAACAACATTCCGAAGTTCCAGCATTTGACGATGGCCTCGTTTCCCAGTGCGAAAGTTTCCACGCTCATATCGGGTAACGATAGAATCATGCAGCTATGGTTGAAAACCGAGCTCCCCGGATTAACGACCAGCACCTTGCCGATCTGCTCGGCATAGACCTGGTGGGTATGGCCGACGATCAGCACATCATAGTCAAATCCGGACAGGGCCAGCGCCCACTCGTTTATTCTCTCCTCGATAATCTCGCCATGCTGATCGAGCAGTTTTATTCCGCCATGCTGTTCGCAGGGGGGATTGGCGTGGACTGCGTACAGGTGCTTCTGCTCAATTTCCAGGGCCAGGAAAAGCGGCAGATTCTGCAGGTAGTCTCGAATCGAATGATCATCCTCCAGGATTGGCTTTTCGAGGTATTCCTGATCGTGGTTGCCGGCGACGGCCTTGCAGTTGGACGCAATCAGTAACTCGATAGTCGGCAACAGGGTATCGTAATAACCGGCAATATCCCCGGTGCAGATAATTTCATCGACCTGTTCTCTGCGGAAAATTTCCAGCGCCTGCCGAAGCGGCTCCGGGCTGGAATGAACGTCACTTACGAGCCCTATTCTGGTAGTCATTCGATTAATATCAGGGTGGCCACCTTTAGCCGTCAGGATTTGTTACTGCACAGAACGCTGATTTGCCCTGAGTTCCCGTTTCAGTGCATGGATCTCGGCCTGGGGTTTCCAGGCGTAACCGATATCTGCCAGCGTTGGTGCCCAGTACAACTGACCGGAATGACGCCAGGAATCGAGCACCAGCCCCCGGTATATCGATTCTCCCCGGGCGCTGACAATAACAGTGCTATGCTCCAGCCGAAAGGCGGTTTCGTAGTTTGCGATAGCCCAATGCAGGTCGAGGCTGTAGAAACGCTCCTGTTTCAGGCGGGTGAGTAAATCGGTTGTCCAGTCGATGCAAAGTCCGCGTTGTTTTATTCCCAGGTTCACGAGAAAATTATGCATTACTGGCGATGTCGAGATTTCATATTGCCGTGCCAACTCGTGGCTGTACTCGATCGATATCAGCGCTGCACGCTGTGCCTCGCTCGGATCGATCGAATCACCCAGGTTCAATATCGCGTTACTTAAATCCTGGATGCGTTGCGTTTCAACCATCGGTGGCAGCTCGACCGGCGGTCGCGAGCTCGCACAGCCCTGAACCAGGATTAATGCAAGGGCCAGGATGCAAATCGTTAATTTTGACTGAAGGTCAACTGCCATAAAAATAGTTTAGTGTATCGACAGGGCAAAGGTATCCCAATAAACATTAATTTGTCGAGCGATTGCGAGAATATCTCTGGTACACTTTGGCCACATTCTTGTAGCGCACCGATACAATCATGAGCAGCCTGAACGAGCGTCTGGATAAAAAAGAAATTCTGCTACTCGACGGAGGAGTCAGTACTGAAATTCGCAGGCGCGGCGTCGCACTTGATGCAAATGTCTGGAGTGGGCTGACCACGAAAACCAATCCTGATGAAGTGTGCCAGGTACACGAGGATTATATCCGGGCAGGTGCGCAGATTATTACGGCAAACACCTATTCCACGGCTCGGCATGTGCTCGAAAGTATCAATCTGGGTCACGAATCGAAACTGTTGAATTTCAAGTCGGTGCAATTGGCCCAGCAGGCACGCGAAAACGCGGCCCAGGGGGATGTCTATGTTGCGGGTTCGATGTCGAGTATGCCGCCGCTGACAAGTCATCGGGAGGTAGCGATTGACGGCCAGGTCGAATCCAGCTACCAGGAGCTTGCCGAAGTACTGGCTGAAGCCGGTGTCGATCTCATCATTGCCGAAATGATGCGTGATATCGAAAACGCGGGCATCGTCATCAAGGCCGCAGTCGCAACCGGGTTACCGGTATTTATCGGCTTTAGTGCGATGATGGCCGATAACGGTGTCGATGTGCGCAGCCTGCGCTGGAAGAACATCGACGATACCACCTCGGCGCACGATTTCGGCGACATGATCGAGGCACTGAAACCACTGGGTGGCCAGGTGGCAGGGATCATGCACACCCGGGTCGAGGATATCGTGCCTGCACTTGAGGTCCTGAAGCAGCACTGGTCGGGTCCCCTGATGGCCTATGCCGAGACCGGTAAACTGATTTTGCCCGATTGGCGCTATGAAGCATCCAGCACACCAGAGGATTATGCGCATGAAATCGAAGGCTGGATTCAGAATTACGGCGTTCAGGTGGTAGGCGGGTGTTGCGGTACCGGTCCGGAACACATTCGAGCACTGCGACGATTACTGGATAGGCTTGCCGACTAATCCTGGCAGCATTCAATCCGTTTAGAAGCACCAAGCGGCTGTCTGCCTGATTCCTCACTGATTCCTTTCACGTCCGGCGCGGTCGTCATCGGGGTGGGTGCCAAGTAATAAAACCCTTTCGCTAGCTGATCTAGGTCAGTAAAAACCATTGCCTGATGGCTAGAATTTGCTCCCATATAGTCGCGCCAAAGGGAGTTCTGTGTCGGTGTTATCCGGGCTTGAGACCAAGTATGTAACGCGTGCCGCTTTACTCGGCTCTGATTACCGTGGTGTCAATTTCGAAATGCTGTGCGAGGTAGGTGACGAGGTGAAAGTCGGCGCCGCAGTGATGCGCGACGTGCGACGGCCCCAGATAAAGTTTACTGCGCCGCTATCCGGCAGAGTCGCCAGCATCGAGCGGGGCAAGCGCCGCAAGTTGATTAGCCTGCAAATCGACGTGGACGATTCCATGGCTGTCGCGAGCCAGCAACCTCCTGCCGGCAATGACGGCGTATCGCTTCGCAATTTCATGCTTGAATCAGGTGCCTGGAGTATGCTGCGCACGCGCCCATTCGGTAATATTCCTGATCCTGACGCCGAACCCGCCGCAGTTTTTGTAACCGCACTTGACGCTGAGCCCCTCGCACCGGAACCGCGCTCAATTATCGAAACCTATCAGCAAGAGTTTAATAGTGCGGTAAATGTGCTTGCAGACTTAAGCGATGCACCGCTATACGTTTGCCATGCACCGAATCACGTGCTCGGCTTCGAAAACTCGAGCAAGATTCGGAGCGTCAGTTTTGCGGGAGGATACGCTGCGGGCTTACCCGGTGTACATATAAACGCGCTCTGCCCGATTGGATTTGGTGGTGGCGAAGTCTGGCATATCGGTTACCAGGATGTCATTTCGCTCGGGCACTTGCTACTTCACGGCGAGCCCTGGTTGCAGCGAGTCATATCCCTCGGTGGCAACGCGGTCAGAAATCCACGTGACCTGGCAGTTTATCCAGGCTCGAAGATCAGTGAATTACTGGTAAACGAAATCAGTGAAGTCGCGCCACGAACTCTCATGGGGTCAACGATTTACGGGCGCGAATCGGCTCCAGGCTCCGCTTTTCTCAGTGCACGACAACGACAGATTACCGTGTTCGACTCGACAACCGGCGAGGCGGCGGGCACCAAAGCATCGAGCCCCGGTGCATTGATTCCGAACGAGACGCTGGAAAGTTTAATACTGCCCGGTATTTACCCCGTGCCGCTGATGCGTGCATTACAGTTGGGGGATGCCGAGCGAGCGCGGGAACTCGGTGCACTGGAACTGGTGGAAGAAGACGTGATGCCACTCAGTCGTGCCTGCGTCTCCAGCAGCGACTATGCGATGTTGTTGCGCGATGTGCTCGACCAACTCGAGAGTGTCCGTTGATGGAAATATTGTTCTCGAATTCAGGAAACGGACGCAAGCGTATGCTCCAGCTGCAGCTGCTGGCACTGCTCCCGGTCGTCATTGCGGCCCTGGTAAATACCGGCTATCAGTACCTGGCGGCAATTGCGCGGAATCCCGCACTTGTCACCGATGACTTTCGCAGTCAGATTGCGCTTGGCCTCGGTGCCAACCACGAACGCCTCGGTTTGTACGATATGTTTGCGGCCGGTTTCGCACACTTCGTACCAGTCTTGCTGGTGGCTTTACTGGTGGGTGGTTTCTGGGAGCGAATTATCACCGAGCGGCGGCAAGCTTCGATCGAACCGGGATTCGTTCTGGTCGCCCTTTTGTTCACTTTGCTAATGCCAGGTGCTGCCGCCTGGGTTCACGTTGTATTCGGTATGTCATTTGCGATGCTGCTGGGCAGGGGGATTTTCGGAGGTGAAGGCAAAACCTTTCTGAGCCCGGCCCTGCTTGGCGTCGCTATCGTACAGGTCAGTTTTCCGGGTGTCGCGGATCAGCATCCGTTATGGAGCGGATTGGCCGGGTACGCGGGAAGTGATGCGATCGCGCTGTTTCACCGCGGTGGTGATGCGGCATTGAGCGCTGCCGATATCAATTTATGGACTGCATTTATTGGCAGGACTCCGGGGACCATGGGAACCACTTCGGTCCTCGCGGTCGCTCTCGGTGCTGTGCTGTTGCTGATAGAGCGCCTGATCTCGTGGCGCCTGCTTGCCGCGCAGATTATCGGATTGTTCGTGTTTGCTACGATATTCAATATCCTCGGAGCAGATACCGGCGCCAGCGCAATGCCGGCCTACTGGCACTTGCTGCTCGGAAGCTTTGCCTTTGGTGCGGTTTTTATTGCCTGTGATCCGGTCGCATCGGCCTGTACCAATCCCGGCAGGTGGATCCAGGGATTTCTGATCGCTGCGCTGGTGGTGCTGATTCGAGTGGCTAACACCACGCACCCCGATGCCGTTATCCCGGCCCTGCTGCTTGCGTCGATCGTCGCACCACTGATCGATCACGCCGTATTAGCCTGGAATATTCGTGGCAGGGCACGCCGCCATGTCTGAAGTTGCGCTAAAAGACAGCACTACCCGGGCGCTCGCCATGGCAATCACGGTCGCGTTTATCTGCGGTCTGCTGGTTTCCGTGGTCGCGGTCAGTCTGCGACCGATTTACAAGGCAAACATCGAGGCCGAACGCATCGCCCAGCTCGAACTGGTGCTGGGCGCACTGTCGGATATTGGACGTGTACTGACGATCGATAACCTCGAGGCCCGTATCGTCGACCTTGAGAGTGGCGAGTTCGACGATAGCATTGACGTTGCCACCTTTGACGCCGAGAGAGCGGCCGCGAAGCCTGCTACCAGTGCGACGATTCCCGCTGATCTCGATCTTGCCGGTCTCAAGCGACGCGCGCTGCACGCACCCGTTTACCTGGTGCGGGACGCCAGTGAACAGATAGACCTGGTTATTCTGCCGGTGTCAGGACGTGGCTACCAGTCGACATTGCGCGCCTGGCTAGTGCTCGATGGCGACACGCAAACCGTGCGCGCGCTCAAGTTTTACCAGCATGGAGAAACGCCGGGCGTGGGGGCCCGTATAGAGGAGCCGGAATGGGAGGCGCAGTGGCGTGATTTACGTGCTTTCGACGATGCCGGTGTACTGCGCATCGGGGTCCGGTCCCAGGCGGGTGGTGCCTACAGTGACGACGCCGAATACCAGGTCGATGGTATTTCGGGCGCGACACGAACCACCCAGGGTGTCGACGGCATGCTACGTTTCTGGCTCGGCGAGTTTGGATTTGCGACCTTTTTACAGCGTATTCGCGAGGAACGACTCTGATGCAGGATAACAACTGGAGAATCCTGACGCGTCCACTGATTGATGACAATCCGTTAACCCTGCAGATTCTCGGAATCTGCTCGGCACTGGCGGTAACAACCTCGCTCGATACCGCGTTGCTGATGAGCCTGGTGGTGGTTTGCGTGCTCGCCCTTGGTAGTGGCTCGGTGAGCCTGATTCGCGGTCATATACCGCATTCTGTGAGAATTATCGTACAAATCACGATCATCGCGACTCTCGTTATCGTGGTCGACCAGGTACTTCAGGCCTACGCTTTTGAACTGAGTAAACGCTTGTCCGTGTTTGTTGGTTTGATCATTACCAACTGTATCGTTCTCGGTCGAGCCGAGAGTTTCGCGATGCACAATGGCTTCGTCGCCAGCACGCTTGACGGAATCGGTAACGGGCTGGGTTATTCACTGATCCTGGTGATCGTCGGCGCCATCCGCGAGTTCTTTGGCAAGGGTAGCCTGCTGAATATCCAGATTCTGATCCCGACCAGCCAGGGGGGTGCGTTCGAACCACTGCACCTGATGCTGTTGCCGCCGAGTGCATTTTTCATCATCGGCGGCATTATCTGGTTCATTCGCCGCAAGCGGCCGCAGCAAGTAGAGAAACCCGAGTTTACACTGCGCGCACGAGAACAGGAGTCGAAATGAACGCCTTTTTCGAACTGTTTCTGCGATCGGTTTTTCTCGACAACCTGGCACTGTCATTTTTCCTCGGCATGTGCACCTTTCTGGCAGTCTCCAAACGCGTCGATACCGCTTTTGGCGTGGGGCTGGCAATGATGGTCGTGCAAACTGTAACAGTACCGGTCAACAACCTGATTTATAACTTTCTGCTGGCGCCCGGGGCACTGGACTGGGCCGGGCTCGGCGATGTCGATCTTTCGTTTTTACGCCTGATTGCGTTTATCGGTGTTATCGCGGCGATGGTGCAGGTACTTGAAATGACGCTCGAGTTTCACGTACCAAAGCTGCACCGGGCGATGGGCATTTTCCTGCCATTGATCACGGTCAATTGCGCGATTCTTGGCGGCAGTCTGTTCATGGTCGAGCGCAGCTACGGGTTTGCCGAAAGCGTGGTCTTCGGCTTCGGGACGGGGTTGGGCTGGGCGCTTGCGATCGTGATATTTGCCGCGATTCGAGAGCGGCTCAAATATGCCGATATCCCCGAAGGCCTGCAGGGACTCGGGATAAATTTTATCGTCGCCGGCATCATGTCACTCGGTTTCATGGCGTTTGCAGGGATGGGCTGATGCTGGAAGCGACACTCGGAGTATTATTCTTTACCGGCATCGTCTTACTGTTGACGCTGTTTGTGCTGGCGGCGCGGCGCGTACTGGTACCGCACGGCGAGTGTCAAATCGAGATCAATGCGCAAAAGAAAGTCAGCGCCCAGATCGGACAACGGTTGCTCGGGGTTTGCCAGCAAGCCGGCATTCACCTGCCCAGCGCCTGCGCCGGCGCCGGCACCTGTGGATTGTGCAAGGCCCGGGTCGTCAGCGGTGGTGGCGAGGCAGGACCACAGGAACTCGCGCACCTGAGCCAGCGCGAGGCGCGCAAGGGTACCCGCCTTGCCTGCCAGGTGGCAGTACTGGGTCCGATGTCAATCGAAGTTGACGACGCATATTTTGATGTCAAAACCTGGCACTGCGAGGTCCTGCAAACGCGCAATGTCAGTACCCTGATCCGGGAGATCGTGATGAAATTGCCCGCAGGCGAACCGATGGAGTTTCGCGCCGGGGGTTTTGTCGAGCTTACCAGCCCCGCCTACCAGGTCGCCTTCAGCGAATTCGAGATCGAACCCGAGTTTCACGATGTCTGGGATCGGTTTAACCTTTGGAAGCTTACTGCCGGCAGCGATACCGAGGTAACACGTGCCTACTCGATGGCCAACCATCCTGCTGAAAAGGGACTCATTATCCTCAACATACGCATTGCTTTGCCGCCCCCGGGGCACCCAGGGATACCACCCGGAGTGGTTTCGAGCTGGCTGTTTTCATTGAAGCCGGGTGACCCGGTATCGATTCGAGGTCCGTATGGGCACTTCGCGGTTGAACCCTCGGACCGGGAGCTGGTATTCATCGGTGGCGGTGCCGGCATGGCGCCGTTGCGGGCACAGATTCTCGATTTGCTCGAGACCCACGATTCACAGCGCAAGATAACTTACTGGTACGGTGCGCGTTCTCGCCGGGAGCTGTATTATGAAGACGTGTTCGACAAACTGCAGCATGAACACGACAATTTTGAATGGCATCCGGCATTGTCCGAAGCGGAGCAAAGCGATGCCTGGGACGGCTTTACCGGTTTCATTCACCAGGTTGCCTATGACAATTACCTGGCGCAACACCCGGCACCTGAAAGCTGCGAGTATTACCTTTGTGGACCGCCGATGATGGTGCAATCGGTACTTGCGATGCTCGATGAGCTCGGGGTTTCAATGGAGAATATTCATTATGATGATTTTGGCAGTTAACCACCAAGGGAGAGTCACGTTATGGCGACTATATTAATAGCGATCCCTCTATTTATACTGGCAGTGGTCGGACTGGGAATCGGTCTCTTGCTCAGGCAGAAACCACTTTGTGGTAGTTGCGGTAACTGCAGCGAGTGCGTGATACGCAGGGCCAGATCATGAGTACCGGTATCGAAAAATACATGGCCACCGAACTTGTCAGCTTTGCGCCCGACGATGATATTATTCATGCCATGCGTGTTTTGCTGGATAAGCATTTATCGGGTGCGCCGGTGCTTGATCAGGGCGGGCAGATGGTAGGAATTTTGTCGCAAAAGGATTGCCTGGCGATTGTTTACCAGGCCGCTTATCACCAGGACTGGGGCGGTAAGGTCGAGCAGTACATGAGCCGCGAAGTGGAACATATCGACGTCGAAACTACCATCTACGATGCCGCCGATAAATTCCTGCACTCGAGTTATCGTCGTTTTCCGGTATTGCGTGACGGGCAACTGGTCGGCCAGATAAGTCGGCACGATATCATGCGCGCGCTGGACGAAAACTACCTGCGCGACGCGCTTTGAAATTCACTTGCAGCATATCGTGCGTCGGGGATTTTTGACTGCGCGTCTCCCGGTATATCTAAATCGGGTTTCACCGGCAGTGTAAACATGATCGAGCAACCCTGCTGGTCACCGGCAGACTCCACGACGATACTCCCTCCATGAGCTTCGATTATTCGTTGCACCAGCGACATACCGATACCGGTCCCGTCGATTTCCGGATTAAGACGTTCAAACAAATTAAAGATGCGGTCATGGTACTTTGGATCGATACCGATTCCGTTGTCCTCAACCCTGCAGATAACATCGCTATCATTTTGGACCGCGCTTATCCTGATGCGGGGTACCGGTTGATCACCCATGAATTTTATCGAGTTTTCAATCAGATTCTGAAAGACTTCTAACAGGCGTAAACGATCTCCCCAAAATCGCGGCATATCGGTGTCTATATCGAGTTCGACACCCCGGTTATCCAGCTTTTTCTGAACAGTTTCAACGGCCTGTTTTACCAGGTCGGTAAGTGAACCAGTCTCGGGAGGATTGACGATACGGCCTATCCGGCTTAATTCAAGTAATCCATCGAGGAGCTCTCCCATGCGATTAGCCGCCAGGGTGATCTGATTCAGATCGTTGTTTATTTGCTTGGAGTCATTGGCGGCTATCGCTTTTTGTAACAGGCCGATGAATCCGTTAATCGTTACCAGCGGCGTTTTCAGATCGTGCGAAGCCGTATATACAAATCGCTCGAGTTCAGCATTCTTGACTTCGAGTTCAGTAGTTAAGATTTCCTGTTCTTTGCGGATCGCTTCCTCGGAAGTGATATTGCGAACGATGCAGAGCACTTCGTCATCGCGGTATTTGACAATGCGCGCTTCGTATACCTGATTGGATTGGGGTAATTCTATTGCATAGATGTAGGTCCCGGCAGTCGTTAGCCCAATTTTAACTGCTTGTATTAGTCCCCGTTGCACCTCAATAGGGATCGATAACTCGTTCAGGAATTTGCCAACAATATTATCGTCTGCAATTTCCAGTATTGTGTGACTGCCGATGGCCCCCAGGATCTTCCCATCAGAGTTCAGGCGCAGTACCGAATCGGGGAGTGCCTTTAGCAGGTTGTTCAGTTGTTGTTGGCTATGCAGCAATTGCTGCTCAGATGAATGCAGCTCGGTAAGTGAACGATTGATCGAGTTCAGAGCCCACCGAATTAAAAAATAACTCAGCAATGCAAGTGTGATCAGAAAGGCCACCAGACTCCAATTGTCGCGACGGCTAACTAAATCCAGTCGTTTAACCTGTTCCTTGTACTTAAGATCATGGGATCTCTCGAATTGCTCCACGCTCAACATCAGACCTTGAAGCATTAATCGTGCGTGAGCGAAAGCGTCGCTATTAACCGGATTACTTTCCGGTTGAGGTAAAAACAGTCGGTCGAGCTGAGATCCCAGCTTTATTGAAAGCGGATCAGCCGAGCCGAGTTTATTTTGCAGTTCGATAACATTCCCGAGATGGATTTGAAGTCTGTGCAGTGAAATTGCCGGGTTAAATCGGCCTCCGTATAAATCCTGGGAATGTATTCCTGATTTCGTGCCCGTTAACATTAGTTGTGCCAGGTAAAGTTGCATATTAGCCAGCTCTTCCTTCATTTTTACGCTATTTACAATGATGAGCTGGTGAATCGCGATCTCATCAGATATCTCGAGTTGGCTTCTTTCCTGCCATAAAACCGTGGCAATCGCGCTGGCCAGAATAAATAGTGTGATCCCCATAAACTGGGTCAGCCGTTTTATGGATAATAATTTTGTCGGCACTGGAGGCCCCTAGTTTGGCTTGTCTGTATCTAACAAAGCTTCACTGTTCCTGGCAATTGTTGACAGCGAGTCAAAATATTCCGGATCCGCCGGTATGTATCCTATCGCGTTTAAGTGTTGTAGAACGATAGCGTGATCTGCATTGTCAGGCGATAGTTGCAAAAATGCGTTGCGAACTCTCAAATTGAAGCTATCGATAAATTTTCGATGCGTAGCCCAGACATAGTTTGCGTATGGCGGCGTTTCCCACAAGATCCGGATTTCATTGGACCTGATCAGTTTACTATCCATCAGGGAACGAATCGTTGTTGCATTAACAACACCGACATCAACTATGCCGTCTCGCACCCAATAGGCAGTTTTGTCGTGTGAGCCCGAGTATTGAACCGAGCTGAAAAACGATTCCGGATGAATGTTTTTCTGTTGCAGAAAGTATCGCGGCATCAGGTGACCGGATGTCGACAGGCGTGAACCGAAGGCAATTCCTTTGCCCTCTAGGCTTTCCAGTGTCTGCGCCGGGCTTTCTGTATTTACTATGAACAGGCTGGTAAAGCGAGTGTCAACCAGGCGCATTACCAGCGGTACTGCATGATCATTTTGCCGGGCTTTGATGAAACTGTAGCCGCCAAAATATGCGAGATCGATTTTTTGCTCATGAAAAAGTTTCAGCATTTCCTCGTAGGATTTTGGCACAATCAATTCGCAGCGTAGCTGTAAATAATTTGAAAGATAATCTAGTACCGGCTCAAACCGCTTTTTAAGCATTTCTGGATTTTGGTTCGGTAAAACACCGATACGCAGAATAGCAGGGGGCTCAGTCATGCCAGTAGAGGACTCATTGACATCAGGCATAAATAAAAGTATGCCAATGATCAGGGCCGATATAACGGTCAAACTCAAAACCGTTTTAAAAGTTCTCTTTATTGGATTACCTGATTTATTCGGTTGCATTAATTATCAGGAGTCTATTTTGTATCGACCTTAGATGGAAACGAAACAGCGGATATTGTAGCAGGGGACCGCGGCCCGCGTTAATTATTATGCCTGGGCGTCGAGGTAATTTTTGCTCCTCTTTTAATCAGGTTAAAGCCTGGTAGACCGCATCACGAAAATCCTTTCTGCCGGCGTGATGCAGCGACGGCATGTATTGTTGCATCAGGATTGCAACCAACGCCTGCTCCGGATCCACCCAGCAGTAAGTGTCTGCCAGACCTCCCCAGCCAAAATCACCACGCGAACCCGACGCGGCTGTGGCCGACGGGTCCATGTTGATGGCGTAGCCGAGGCCGAAACCATAACCCCGAAAAGGCCCGGGTGCGACGCCGTTGAAGCTGAGCGGCAGCAGGTTCTCGGGGAGCTGGTTCCTGGTCATCATGGCCACCGTCTCTGCCGCTAGGATACGCTGCCCGTCCATTTTCCCGCGATTCAACATCATCTGCGCAAAGCGCCAGTAGTCGTTCGCCGTCGATACCAGGCCGGCGCCACCGGAGTGCAGTCGTACGGGAATGCCTGAAATTGACGAGATAAAAGGAGACCGATCGTTGGTTTCGAGCTGTGCCAGGGGATTATCTTCGTGGTAGCCATACAGGGTAGCAAGGCGATCGATCTGGTCGGCGCTCACCTCGAACGCGGTATCAACCATTTGCAGCGGATCAAAAATAGTGGATTGCAGGTAATCGGCAAACGGCATATCGCTGATCAGTTCGACGAGGTAGGCGCAGACGTCGGTCGCGATACTGTAATGCCACAGCGTACCCGGTTGGGCAACGAGCGGAAATTCGAGCACCTTTTGCATAACCTGTTGCAGCGTCTGATCCTGGATGCGCTGGCGCCAGACTTCGGCATAAAGCTTGTCGACCGGGGACGTTTCCGGTTCGAAGCCGTAACTGAAACCTGCTGTATGAGTCAATAGTTGACGAATCGTAATATCCGAATCGAGCTTGCCCTGCCCATAAACTTCGAGTTTGCCGAGTGCGGGGATCCAGCGTTTCGCGGCATCGTCGAGCCCAAGATCGCCCCGCTCAAACAGTGTCATCAAGGCCACACTGGTGATCGGTTTGGTCATGGAGTAAATTCGGAAGATTGTATTCTCGCGAATCGGGGTAGCGCTTTCGATATCGGCATAACCGCGGCCGGAAATTTGTACGATTTCGCCGCCGCGACTGACCAGCGTCAACATACCGGCCGATTTGCCGTCAGCGATATAGGTTTCCATGAGTTCCTCGATGCGCTGGAGACCCCTGGGAGAGAATTTCGGGTGGCTGGTTGCCGGTTTTGTCATGGTGCGAATTTTTTCAGGGCGACATCGATCGCCTTCAGCGTGATGTCGGCATCGGCCCGTGAAAAAGGCAACGGCGGGCGCAACTTCAGAACCTGGCCGAAACGACCCGAGGTGCCGGTAATCACCCCCTGCTCGACGATCAGGCTACCGAGGTGACGCATCTGCCCTGCAGGCATCGGCGCCCTGGTTTCAGGGTCGGTAACCATGTCGAGTCCCCAGAAGAGACCGCGCCCCTGGACATCCCCGATACGGCTATGGTTGTTGGCAAGTTCACGCAAACCGGCCTCGAGGTAAGCACCGGTGCTCGCGGCATTTTGCAACAAGCCTTCCTCTTCGATGACCTCGATCACAGCCTTTCCCACCGCGGCTGAAACCGGGTTGCCACCGAAGGTATTGAAGTAATGGTATTGCTGCGAGTAGTCATCGATGATTTCGCGCCGGGTCGACATCAACGACAGTGGATGACCAGCACCCATGGGTTTGCCACAGGTCAGGAAATCGGGTTTGAATCCATAGACATTGCAGGTCCACCAGTCCCGGCCGCTGCGGCAATATCCGGATTGAACCTCGTCGGCAATGACCAGGCCACCGCGTTTTCGCACTTCCTGGCAAAGCCCGAGCACGTAATCATCCGGTGCCACCAGCGGACCGTTGGAATCCCAGACCAGGTCGATCATGACCGCGGCCGGTTTGTGGCCCCGCTGTTCCAGCTTGTCGAGTTCCTGCCGTGCCTGTTCAAGGTATTTTTCTCCTGCCTGCGCATCCTCGCGTCGGTATGGACCGCGGTACAGGTTGGGTGGCTCGATCACGGCAAGCCAGTCCGGTCTGTCCTGTGGTAGATAACTGTCAGTCGAGAGCCTGCGCGTCAGTTCCGAGACACCGTGGTAGGATGCCTCGGTAACCACAACACCCTGATTGCCAGTGACGTGGCGCGCGATTTGCACCGCCAGATCATTGGACTCACTCCCGGTGCAGGTAAATATGCAGGTGTCGATCTCGGCGGGTAGCCTTTCGACCAGCATCTCGCCGAGTTCGACAATACCCGCATGCAGGTAACGCGTATGGGTATTTAACGTGGCAGCCTGTTTGCAAAGTGCTTCAACCACTCGCGGGTGGCAGTGACCGACCGAGACGACATTGTTATAGCAATCGACGTATTGCCTGCCGTCGGCATCCCACAGGGAAGTACCCGCACCGCGCACGAGGTGCAGGGGTTCGTCGTAGAAATTTTGATAGGTGGGGCCGAGGGTTGCCTTGCGCCTCTTCAGCAGGTTCCGGTCGTTCATGTTCGGTATTCGGTTTTTTACGGTCAGTCGATTTCGATCCGGGTCTCACCACCAAGCACCGGCTTGTTTAAATGGATGCGCATTCCTTCGGCGGCGCAAATGCTGCGGGCGGGTGCCCGGTGAGACTTGAGGTACTTTTCGTTTTCGATCTGAATTTCATCGAGGTCTGAATCGCTACGATCAGGATCATGATGAAACATGACAAGTGCGCCGACCTCGGCGTCGGTAGCCAGTTGGCGCACCTGTGAAATCAACGAATGCCCCCAACCGTGCTTGTGCGGCATATCGTTCTCGGTATATTGCGCATCATGGATCAAAACATCGACCCCGTGCAGGTAATCGACCCACTGGTCGTAGTTGGTGCTCGGTGCATAAGGTGGGTCGAGCTCATTGTCCGTGACATAGGCACAGGTTACGCCGTTTTCGGTAATCTTGTAAGCAACCCCGCCGCCGGGATGGTTGAGTGCCTGCGTGATTAACTCGATTCCCTCACTTTCGTAAAGCTCGCTCTCGATTCCCTTGAACCTGGGAACGTGGATCGAGGGCAGGTCCTCTATCCTGACCGGAAAGTGGGTGCCGTCCATTTGTTGAAACAGGGTGCTTAGCAGTTTACGCCCGGATTCGACGCTGATATAAACATTGATAATCCGGTCGGGCTGATAAATCGGCTCGAAAAACGGGTAGCCCTGAACGTGATCCCAGTGGCCATGTGATAACAGGATATTGGCGGGCATCGTTTTTTTTGCGAGCTTCTGTCCCAGTAAACGAATACCGGTGCCAGCATCGAGGATCAGGTCATGGCCGTTTTCGAGCTCGATGTGAACGCAGGAGGTATTGCCACCATACCTGGCGGTATTTGGACCGGGGACCGCGGTCGAGCCGCGCACCCCGTAAAATGTGATGATCACTTCAGGCTCCTGTTAATAGGACTCTTCCACGTTGACGGAATTGTTAACATCGGCAACCTCAGTTTCATCGTCGGGATTTACCAGCATTAATCCGAGCAACATAACGATAACCGACAGCCAGACCCAGATGCTATGTTGTTCGGAAAATATCATGATACCCCAGATTACCCCTGAAATCGTCACCGCGTATGCGCACTGGCTCGCAAAAACAGGCCCCGAGATTTTGATCGAGTAAAAGAACATCGCGTAGGCAAGCCCGCTGCCAATGGCAATACCGGCTATTGCAAGTCCGGCATCGGTGGCAAGCCAGGTCCAGGATTCATCGACACCCAGGAAGATCGCAAGCGGGAACTGAATCGCAGCGGCCACCAGGTTCGAACCTAATAACAGTTCGCGCACGTCGGTGCCCGGGACGATGCCTTTGCTGATGTAAACGTTTTCGACCGCATAGAGGATTGCACAAACGATAACCAGCAGGATCCAGAAGCTCGCATCATCGGTGCTGAGTCCCTGGTCTGGAATCACCAGCAGCAAGATCGCGATCATGCCGAGCACGATTCCCGAAAGGCGTCTTGCTACCACTGATTCGAAACGCAGCACCAGCATGATGGCGTAGGTGAACAGGGGCACTGTGGAAACTGTAATCGACAGGATACCCGCGGAAAGATGGGGTGCGGCATTGTAATAAAGCAGGTTGGGCACGGTAATCCCAACAATGGCCAGCACAACGTAGTAATGCATGTTCTTGAAATTGAAAAGCGTGATTCCCGAAACCAGGCAAACCACCAGGAAGAACGCTGCAGTTAGCACCACCTGCCAGGCGGAGAGGCCAAGCGGGTGGGCGCCCTGGGCGGTCGCAATCAGCGTCAGTGAAAATACGAGCCCCCAGATTATGCCGGCGGCCAGGATAAGGAAGTATGGAAATAGTCGATGTTCGGTCATACTGCCGATCAGTCCCGTCCTGGCCCGTGAATGCAGGGATTATAAGTATCAAAGCAGTTCACTGAAATGGTTATTTTTATTGAAAGTGCCGACATTAGCCCAATATAAAAAATCCTTGCAGTTAAATTTGCTTCACGGCACATTTTACATCCGTTAAAATTATCGCTTAACTCAGGAACGCTTCATGATGGATCACCTCAAGTTTTATATCGACGGCGAATGGGTAGACCCGGTCACACCGGCAACCATCGATGTGATCAATCCTGCGACGGAAAAACCCTTTACCCAAATCAGCGCCGGTAGTCCTGCCGATGTCGATCGAGCCGTGGCCGCCGCGCGCAAGGCTTTTATCGAATATTCTCAATGGAACGTCCAGCAACGGCTCGAGTTGCTGGAGAAAATCCGCGTGGTTTATAAAGACTATTTTGACGATATCGCACAGGCAATATCCGACGAAATGGGAGCGCCCGTGGACCTGGCCCGCGGGTCGCAGGCCAAGCTCGGAGCGGGCCATATAAAAAGCGCGATCAAGGCGCTGCTGAATTTCACCTTCGAAACCATCGAAGACGATATGATTCTGCGTTACGAGCCGATTGGTGTCTGCGGCATGATTACGCCCTGGAACTGGCCCATGAACCAGGTCGCCGCCAAGGTGATTCCAGCCCTCGCCGCGGGTTGCACCATGATATTAAAGCCCAGCGAGGAATCGCCGCTCGATGCGATGATTTTTGCCGAGGCACTGCATCAGTCGGGCGTACCCGCGGGTGTATTTAACCTGGTGAATGGCTACGGTCCCGTGGTCGGCGAGGCAATGTCGAGCCACCCCGGTATCGACATGATGTCGTTCACTGGTTCAACCCGCGGTGGCATCGCGGTAGCCAAAGCCGCTGCCGATTCCGTCAAGCGCGTAAGCCAGGAGCTCGGCGGCAAGTCAGCTAACGTGATCCTGAAGGACATGGATATTTTCAAGGCGGTTACCGAAGGTGTGCATTACATGATGAACAACAGTGGCCAGTCCTGTAACGCGCCGACTCGTATGATAGTGCCGAACATTGATATGCATGTCGCCATCGAGGCAGCGAAAGTGGCTGCCGAAAGCATTGGTGTCGATGACCCGAAGAAGCACGGTGAGCATATTGGCCCGGTGGTTAATCAAACCCAGTTCGATAAAATTCAGGCGCTGATCCAGCAGGGTATCGACGAGGGAGCCACACTGGTGACCGGCGGTACCGGGCGACCGGATCATTTGCCGACTGGTTATTATGTCAAGCCGACCGTGTTCGCCAATGTCGATAACCACATGACCATCGCACGCGAGGAAATTTTCGGCCCGGTGCTCGTCATCATTGGTTACGATACCGAGGATGAGGCGGTCGAAATTGCCAACGATACCGAATATGGGCTGGCAGCCTACGTTTGCTCAACCGAAACCGAGCGGGCCAAGATGGTAGCCCGGCGATTGCGCGCGGGGCAGGTCGCGATCAACTATGTCGGTGGTACCAGCGATACACCGTTTGGTGGTTACAAGCAGTCCGGTAATGGTCGT
This sequence comes from Gammaproteobacteria bacterium, assembly GCA_029862005.1. Lineage (NCBI taxonomy): Bacteria > Pseudomonadati > Pseudomonadota > Gammaproteobacteria > Gammaproteobacteria bacterium. The sequence goes on from JAOTYD010000012.1 coordinate 55,839, forward strand.
GAGAAAGGCAAATGGGGGCTGATGGAATTTCTGGAGCTGAAAGCGATTACCGGAGCGAGAACCGCCTAGTTTCGGATGAGCACGGCCGCCGCCAAGTTTGATTTCAGCAATCAACGCGTATTGATTACCGGCGGTACCTCGGGCATCGGCGAGACTACCGCAGTTGCCTTTGTCGAGGCGGGGGCCCGGGTGGTCATTACCGGTCGCAACAAGAATCGCGCTCGCGCCATCAAGAAGCGCTGCAAAAAAGCCGCTGGCAGCCTTGCGTTTGTTGCGGGCGACATAACCAGTCGGCAGCAATGCGAACTGATCGTGACCGAGGCAGTCGGTATTCTTGGTGGCCTTGATATCGTCGTCAACAGCGCCGGCGTTATCTTTCATGCTACGGCGGAAGAGACTACCGACGAGCAGTGGCTGCAGACCATGGACGTCAATGTCAACGGCATGTTCTATATCTGCCGGGCCTCGATACCACAGCTGAGATCCAGCAAGGGCATCATTATCAATATTGCCTCGGATGCGGCACTATCCGGCAGTTACCATCTAACCGCGTACTGCGCCAGCAAGGGTGCGGTGCTGCAGATGACCCGGGCGATGGCACTAGATTATGCGCAGGAGGGGATCCGTATCGTGCCGATTTGTCCGGGTGATGTCGATACACCGATGCTGCGCGGAGAATTTCACGACCGTGATCTGAGTGTAAAAACCGGGCTAAGAGAATCTGCTGCAGCGGTGCCGTTAAACCGGGTCTGCAGTGCCCAGGAAGTGGCTGACATGGTGCTGTTCGCCTGCAGTAATTCAGCCGGCTTTATTACCGGCTATCCGCTGGTGCTGGACGGTGGTAATCGCGCCTGACGAGGACTGTCAGCGCGCCCGCTGCTAAAACCCGATCTGTTCACTCAGCAAGGCCATCACCCGGCGCCAATGGTGCGCTGGATGATTTTGTTCTTGCTGCAGCTGTCGATATGCCGCGTGGTATTCGGATCAACACGTTGAGCCCGGAAGTGCTCGAAGTGTCACGAGAAAAATACCACGGATTTTTTCGTGGCCACGCGCACGTGTCTAACGAGGCCGTGGGCCTGGCTTACAGCAAGGCCATTGAAGGTTGCCTGACCGGCCAGGTGTTTACCGTCGATTGATCCGCAGCGAAATTCGAAGGCGCTGGTGAAATCTAAGCTTGATCGACTCCATCCGGCGAGCTGTCCATTCCCAGAAAATTAGCCAGTAACGCGTTAAAAAGATGTGGTTTCTCCAGGTGTACGGCGTGTGAGCATCCTGGAACAACGGCCAACTGGGCACCTGCAATTCCGCGCCAGAGTTGTTCCGGCTGGCTCCACGGGTAAACCTGGTCGCCGTCACCCCAGAGCACCAGGGATGGCGTTGCAATCTTGGATAATGCTGATACACCTGACCAGGCTTCCATTGCAACGAGACCTGCCTGGGCCGCCTGCAGTGACGCCATTACGGCGAGATGTGCACAGAAGCCATACTGATCCGCATTTTCTCCTTGCAGAAACCAGGTAGCGGCAATGCGCCGTCCGGTTGCTTCGACGCCTTCCTCGGTCAGTCTGCGTCGAGATTCGTCAATTGTTTCAAATCGCCCGGGCATCAGGCCGACCGGGCCGGTACCGTAGAGCACCAGGTGATCTACTCGATCGGGCGCCAGGGCTACCATCTCCTGAACCACCATTCCGCCCATGGAGTGTCCTAACAGGTGGAAGTTACTGACCCCGAGCCGTTCGAGTTCATCGAGAACGTAAGTCGCGAAACCGCCGATTGTTTGCGGCGGTTCCATTGCATTGTTTAGACCGAAACCCGGAAGATCAGGAGTGATTACATTAAAATGTTGCGAAAACACTTCCACCTGATTAGCCCATTGGGGGCTGCCACCGAGGTAACCATGAACCAGCACCAGGTCTTTCATAAACTGCGCCTGACCCTGAATTTCCTGGCGGTTAAACGCGTCATTCCAATGTGCCTACTTGCGTTCACCCTGAACGATTCGGTCGAGAATCATGGCACAGAACAGAATTGCAAAACCGGCTAGAATGCCCTGGCCGACATTGGCGTACTGAAGCGCTTCGAGTACATCCTCGCCGAGGCCCTTGGCGCCAATCAGGGACGCAACCACGACCATCGCCAGGCTCAGCATGATGGTTTGGTTGATCCCGGCGCGAATGGATGGGCTGGCGAGAGGTAAATCAACCCGCGTGAGCAGGTACCATTTACTGCCACCAAACGAGACTGCAGCCTCGCGCACATGCTCTGGCACACCGCGCAGACCGAGCACGGTCAAACGCACTACCGGTGTTCCGCCAAAGATCATCGTGGTGACAACCGCGGCGGGTTTGCCCGTGCCGAAGAAGGCGATCACGGGAATCATGAAGACGAAGGCCGGCATGGTCTGCATGAAGTCCATGATCGGGCGAATGAAAGCATAGAATCGCTCCCGGCGTGCGCAATACATGCCCAGTGGAATGCCGATGACGATCGACAAACAGGCAGCAGTTCCGAGCAGGGCCAGGGTTGTCATGGCTTTTTCCCAGAAACCCAGCAGCCCCATGTACAGTAAAAAGGCACCTGAATAAACCGCAGCACGAGGACCTGCGGATAACCAGGTCAGCAGGATAATAAAGCTCGCGATCACCATCCAGGGGGTTTCCACGAAGATCAGTTCCAGCGCGTCCAGCACGCTGCGGATGCCATAGGTGATGGCGTCGAAAAAGACCTCGCCGTTGGTCACGCAAAAGGCGAAAAATTCTTCTACCCAACCGATACTGGTCAGGCGGATGCCGTGCTCGGTCGGAAACTGGATCAACCAGGGATAAAGCCCGGGAAAACTATAGTGGGTCACCGTCGCCACCATGATCAGCACCACGAAGCTGCAGCTAAGTGCGATATGCCGCGGGGTCATACCGGATGAAATTCCCGGATCGGACAACCAGTCGGAAAATCGCTTCTCGAGCAGGGTATTGGCGATGATCGCCTGGCCGACCTTGATTGCAACTAGCGCGACAAAGCCCACGGCAGCGATCGTCATCCCGGTTCCCTCGAGTTGCTCGGCCTCCAGCCGGATCCCGCCGATCGCGTCTTCCAGCGATTCCACCGTGCGTCGGTAGACATCGATCTTGTCGGTATTGTTCTCGATAGCAGATTCCAGCTGCTGGCGCCTGAGTTCGAGCGTGCCCTCGATGTTGGCGATACGTTCCCAGGCTTTTGATGCCAGGTCGCCAAACAGGCCGCGCACGATTTGTACGGCTGCCATGGTTTCCAGGATCAGAAAAGCCAGGCCCCAGTTCCATATGCCGCGAGAACAAAACCAGATCGGGCCAAGTACACCGGCCCAGGTATTCGATGTCCAGACAAACTTCGAATCGCTACCGATTTTCGCAAACTGGTTACGGTAGTAACCGGGGCTGGTTTTGACAAAGCGTTCGACCTGCTGTTCTCGCTCCGCGGCAAAGTATTCACTGTCGTCCGAAATCATTCCTGAAGGTGCATCGAGCGTTTTTTCATTCATGATGTTTCCGCCCCTTCTATGACTGTTTGCAGGATATCGGGTCGCGTAATCACGCCAATCTCGATCCCATCGTCGACGACAACAATCGGGGTATCGGCGTCAATGGCCAGCTGAATCAACCGGCTCAGCGATTCATCTTCGTTAACCCGCGGCGCGTCGTCGGGCGGCTGCTCGGCGTGCGCCAGGTATTTCTCCATGGGCTGCATCACCGCATGTGCGCGTACGATCTTCAGGCGCGAGATGCCGGCGACGAAATCGGCCACGTAATCGTCGGCTGGATGCATGACAATATCCTCGGCGGTACCGATCTGAACCACCCTGCCATCGCGCATGATGGCGATGCGGTCACCAATACGCACGGCCTCGTCCAGGTCGTGGGTAATGAACATCGTGGTTCTTTTCATGACCGCGGACAGCTTGATGAATTCATCCTGCAACTGCCTGCGAATCAGTGGGTCGAGTGCGCTGAAAGGTTCGTCCATCAGCAGTACGTCCGGGTCGGCGGCAAGCGCCCGCGCCAGTCCCACCCGTTGCTGCATGCCACCGGATAATTCATGCGCGTACTTGTTGCCCCAGGCATCCAGCTCGACCGTCTTCAACATGTTGGCCGCCCGGCGCATGCGTTCATTCTTGTTGATATTGCGAATCTCGAGCGGCATCGCGACGTTATCCAGCACCGAGCGGTGCGGTAACAGCGCGAAGTTCTGAAACACCATGCCGATTTTACGGTTACGGAATTCCATCAACTCACTGGGGCCGAGCGCCATAACATCGGTGCCGTGAATTACTATTTTGCCGGCAGTCGGCTCGAGCAGGCGGTTGAAATGGCGGACCAGTGTGGATTTGCCGCTGCCGGACAGCCCCATGACGCAGAAAATTTCGCCTTTTTTGACATCGAGGCTGACATCCGCGACCCCGACCACCGCGTTATAGGTCTCGAGGACCTCTGCCTTGCCCAGCCCTTGTTCCTGGATGGCGCGTAAGGCGACATCGGCCTGTTCACCGAATATCTTCCAGACATTGGAGATTTCGAGAACGGTTTCGCCTGCTGACTGACTGGATTGATCTGACACGGCCATTTCTCCCCCGGTGGCTATGAAAAACCTGCTGACAGCTGTGCCGGGGTCGACACGACGCCGACCCCGCACAGGTTTTTATGTCAAGCGACTAGAGGCCTAACCAGGCGTCTACCCGCTCCGGGTTTTTGGCGATCCATTCGCTGGCAACCTCTGATGCCTTGCGGCCTTTGCCCGATATCTCGTAGGCAAAACCACTGACATCGTCCGCGGTCAGCGAGAAACGCTCGAAGAATTCGACGATGGCCGGGGAACGGTCTTTCAGCGAGTTGGACCATGCAATCTGCACGCGCTTGAGTGCATCCTTGCTCGCAACCTTGGACTCCTGGTACCAGTCCGGAGAATCAGACGGTTGCACCATGACATATTTCGCCGGGTCATACTTGGGTTCCGACAGCATGGTGACGTCGAACATGTACCAGATCGCATGCGGCTTGTAGCAGTAGAACGCGTAGCCTTCCTGCTTCGCAATCGAGTCCTTTACCCGGGCGGTCTTTACGCTCTCTTCTGCCCGTATCGGCTCGATAAACGATAGCAAGTCGTAATCACGAACCTTGACCTCGTTTACATTTGCCGAGGCCCAGCCCGGCGCGCCAATCCACATTTCACCCTTGCCATTGCCATCGCTATCCATCTTCATGGCCACGTCGGGGCGGCCGAGGTCCGCGATATCGGTGATACTGTTCTCCTTGGCAAAATCCTGGGAGACACAGAACCCCTGGTTGCCTTCATAGGCATTCTTGCTCAGGGTTACGGTTTTCTTTCCATCGACATACTTCTTGGTGAAGCTTTCCTGATTGGGTAGCCAGACATCGGGGTGTACATCGATATCTCCCTTACCCTGGTCCATGCCCTGGAAGATAGTGGCATTGTTGCCCGGTACCAGGTTCGCCTCGCCACCAATACGCTCGACCACAACCGCCTGTAACAGCGCGGCGATAGCTTGCGCCCCGGTCCAGGCCGGGGTTCCTATATTGACCTTCTCAGCGCTAAATGCCGTCGCCGATGACAGGGTTAAAGCTAGCGTGAAAGCCACGCCCAGTATATGTTTTTGCATTTTCGACTCCTCGATTGGATATTTGTATATTTGTATAGGGCTCCTGCCCTTATGATTTCGTCCCTGTCGTAATCAAGGTTTATTATCCGCGTTTCCATGCATTACAGGAAGGATTTTTTATTGCACCCGTTAGATTGGGTAATTCTGGACCAGGTTTTACCAATAGATGCGCAGTTCCCGGTGACCGGCAGACTGGATCCAAATGAACTCGAAATGAGGCCCAGGTCTAAATTTTCCACAGATTAAATCGTTGAGTTGAAAATGCCGCCCGGGGCCATGATATTATCGGTAGAAAATAACCAGGTTAACGGATTTGACTGAAATAAAGATCCCGAATATTTCCACGCTTCGACGTATCAAGGCGATTTCCGAATTATCGGAGGGCCATTTGATCGCCCTGGCTAATCAGCTCAAGGTTTTCTCGGCCAGGGAAGGGGAGTTTCTGCTCTGGAACGGTTCAACCGAAAAGACCAGCCTCTATATTGTCCGGGGTAAAGTGTCCCTGATGGCGCGGGATAAAAAGGTGAAGGTCATCGAGGTTGACGAAAGCCAGGAATTAAAGCCTGTCGCGCAATTACGACCCAGTATATACGATGTGAAAGCCCTGGGCTCTGTCGACTACCTGAAAATCGACCGGCAAACGCTTGTTGACTATGCAGAGTTATCAGAAGGCATCGCAGACGACATCAGCGTGCATTCACTGTTTACCAATTACGATGAAGAAGACAATTCGATTGTCAGCCATCTTTACCGTAATTTAATGGACCAGAGCATCAGCTTACCCTCGCTGCCATCGGTGGCTGACCGAATTCAAAAGATTTATAAAGGTAAATCGACCAATCTCGAGGACATGATACACATACTTTCATCTTATCCGGATGTCGCCAGAAAAATTAATAATGTCGCCCGAAGTGCGAAGAATACAGATCTCAGGGCAACTGAAAAAATTCGTTACTCGATAAGTCACCTGGGTATATTGCCGGTGTATTGCCTGATCATGACTTACGCGGTTGGACGGCTTGTCAAACGCCTGCCCGCTGACCAAATGCAGCGCGTTCGCTCGTTTTGGGATCATAGCCTGAACGTGGCCGCGATCAGCAGGATTCTGGCGAAGCAGACCCGCTCCTTTCCTCCTGATCTTGCAATGTTGGCCGGCCTGATTCACGGTATCGGGGTGTTGGTCGTCGATGACCGGCTCCTGCATCATCATGAACTGATGCTGGATCACCTGGAAATTGACCACGCGATTCAGGTCATGCGCCCCGAAATTTCGAGCCTGTTATTGCGAAAATGGGATCTCGATGACAGCTTGATACTGGTGGTGGAAGAGTGCGGCAACTGGTCACGTGACAACGAGGGTCCAGCCGACCTGTGTGACCTGGTTCTGGTCGCGAATTACTACGGTATGCTGCACAGTGATCAAAATCATTCACTGCCGCAGGTCAGCGCTATTCCCGCAATACAAAAGCTGGGAATTACACCGGAAGAATGTATTGAAGCGATAAAAGAATCAGCCATTGTAAGACGTAACATAGAGAAAATCTTTACCTGAGAGGCCGACTGTAACTACGCCAATCGGGATTCAGTGCGTCACGGAGGCGATATAGGCTTCGTAATATTGCCTTGATAATTTCCGCGCAGTGGTGATTTGCCTGGCAGACATATGTCGTTCAATTTTCTTGAGCTTTAATAATGCACGGCGAGAGTGTTGAGACGCCGATACCTTGCACCAGGCATAAGCCTTGATGTAATTCTGGGTAACACCGGTTCCCCTTGCATACATGCTGCCCAATCGATGTTGCGCCCTGCGATAACCCTGCTTGGCCGATTGCAGGTACCACTGGAAGGCTGATCTATAGTTCCTTGCGCTGTCATCTTTCTCGAACATTTCAGCGAGTTCAAACTGCGTGATACAGGTGCGGTCTTCAGCGTAGATAGCCATGGTTATATCCTCCCTGTTTTACTTATTGGTGGGAAGTTGAAACCATACAAAATACAGCAAGCTGGTGCGCTATTCTGTGATTGGATTAACAAACCATATCTTTTTCACTGCCCGCTATAACGACTAACCGAAGATGTTTACCGAGTTAACTTCGAGTCGGCGAATGTCCATGATCGGCGCGCTCAAGACGATAAAAAAAGCCATCCTCTTTCGACACCTACCGTTTGTCGGTTTTTTTAGTCCTGAGCGCACGCAATAAATGCTCTAAACACCGACGCGTGACAATTGTGCAAGGTTAGTAAGTCAAAATAATCAGTAACATACGCAAATAACTAAAAGTAATTTATCGTATCTGGTGTGACAGCCGACACCGTCTGTTGCTGCTGTCAAATCCTTGACATCGAGGTTAGCCAAACTATTAGTTAATCCTGGCCCTTCGAAGGATTTCGCTATGAACAAGTTTGGAAGAGGAATTTCCTCGCTCGGTTGCATGTCTCTCTCCCAGGCTATCCACCCTCGTTTTGGACAACGCATCGGCTTGACCAAGTTAGTTCTGTTGCTGGTATTCGCCTTGGTGCTCTCATCCTGCGAGAACACAACCAGAGAGCCTGACGTCGACATTGCGCAGGTCGACACGAGCTTGATCGCCCCGACCGTAACGGCACCGGCCAATATCACTGTGGCGGCGACCAATGCGAGTGGCACGGCGGCGAGCGATCCGACTATTACAGGTTTCCTCAACGGCGCTAGCGCTTTCGATACGGAAGACGGTGCGATTGCTACGATTACCAACGATGGCCCGGCAGTTTTCCCGCTGGGTGTAACCACGGTCACCTTCAGCGCGACCGATAGCGACGGCAATACCGACACCGCGCAGGCGGCAGTGACAGTGGTAGACCAGACCGCGCCGTTGATCACGCTGCTGGGAGCGGCCTCGATTACACTCAACGTCGGCGATCCATTCACCGATCCGGGCGCGACCGCGAACGACAATGTCGACGGCGATCTGACGCCGGCGATTGTTACTGGCGGCAGCGTTAATACCGGTGTGGTGGGGCTATATACCCTGACCTACGACGTCAGTGACGCAGTCGGCAACGCGGCGGCCCAGGTAACCCGTGGCGTGTCAGTACAGACAGGCGGGACACCGGTGGTGACGCCTCCGGGCAATATTACGGTGGCGGCAGTCGATGCGACCGGAACGCCGGCAACCGATCCGGCGATTGTGGCCTTCCTCGCCGGCGCCAGCGCCACCGATCCGGAAGACGGTGTGATTGCACCTACCAACGATGCGCCGGGACAGTTTGCGCTGGGCGTTACCACGGTCACTTTCAGCGCGACCGACAGTTCGAGCAATACCGGGCAGGCACAGGCGACCGTCACGGTATCCGACCAGACCCCGCCGGTAGTGACAGCACCGGCGAACCTCACGGTGGCGGCGACCGGCCCGGGCGGCATCGCGGCGAGCAACCCGACGATCGACGCGTTTCTCAACGGCGCCAGCGCCACCGACAACGTCGATGGCGCGATTGCGATTATCAGCAACAATGCCCCGGGGACACTACCGGTCGGCGTTACCACGGTAACCTTCAGCGCAACCGATGTGGCGCTCAATACCGGTACCGCGCAAGCCACGGTCACGGTGACGCCATTCGTTTCAGTGCAAATGGTCGCCTTTTCCCGTGATGTAGCTGGCCAGCTGGATCTGTTTGCCATCGCCGAGGACGGTAGCGGCAGCCTGGTGACCCTGGCGAATGATCCTGGTGATGAGGTTTTCGCCGGTGTGAGCGGTAACCTGGTTATCTATGTGCGGGACGTTGGCGGACAGAACGATATCTTTACGGTCAACGATGATGGTACTGGCGGGGGCACGCTCTCGACCGATGTAAACGACGAATTACCCGTGGCCGTGACGGCCGATGGACGCGTCATTTTCATGCGGACCCTGACCGTCCCGAACACACAGTCTGACCTGTTCAGCATCATAGCTGATGGCACCGGCGGCGAAATATCCCTGGCAAACAGTTTGGACGCCGAGCTGTTCGACAGGCTGGCGCCGGGTGGCAGGATGATTTTTCAACGCATCGACGGCGGGACTCAATTCGATATCTATAGCAACTTCGCTGATGGCACCGGCAGCGTGGTGCCGCTTGCCATTACTGCTGCAATCGACGAGGTCAGCGCGGGCGTGACCACTGGTGGCCTGGTAGTCTTTGCTCGCACCGTGGGTGTTTCGGATAACGATATTTTGACCATCAGCGCCGATGGTTTGGGTGGTGAATCGTCGCTCGTCAGTACCCCCGACGATGAAATCCCGGTTGATGTCACCACCGGCGGGCGGGTAGTTTTTATTCGGAGCAACGGTATAACGATGAACCTGTTCAGTATCGACGCGACAGGTGTCGGCGGCGAAACGCAGCTGACCACCAGCGGTGATATTCTGTTCTATGGCGGTTCGACCGCTAGCGGACGCGCGATTTACAATCGTTTCGATATATCGACCTTTCAATTCGATGTTTTCAGCATCGCCGCCGACGGTATTGGCGGCGAAGCGACGCTTGCCAATACTCCAAATAACGAGGAGTTTGCAGGTATCAGCAGCGACGGAAGGGTTATCATCACCCGAACCGTAGGTGTGCAAACCGATCTGATTGCCATCAATGCCGATGGTACCGGCGGCGAAATTTCCCTTGCCACATCTGCAGCTAACGAGCTCTTTATGGGGGTTACCGCAAATGGGCGGGTTATTTTTTCACGTGATGTTGGCGGACAGACCGATCTGATTGCCATCAACGCCGACGGCACCGGCGGCGAAATCCCCTTGGCGACAGGAGCGACAAACGAGAGCTTCGGTGGGTTTTTCTAGGTCGCGGTGCTACCAGCTCGGGTAAGTATCCGCCTACAACCTAGATGCGCGCGGCATGAGTCACGCAACGCAGGTTTTCACTAGAATGACGTGAATCGGGATCCCGTAACCGACTTGGGGCCTATACCAGTGTTGGTAATTGGGGAACCAGATGCTTCAGATGGCAGGAAAGTTTACACCCGCAATGCCGGCAAGGATTCTGACTCTGGTACAAAGATCAGGGCCACGCCATTGTTACACCAGCGTTCTCCAGTAGGCTCTGGTCCATCGTTGAAAACGTGCCCCTGGTGGCCCCCACAGCGGGCGCAATGGTATTCGGTCCGCGGAAATAGCAGTTTCCAGTCGCGTTTGGTGCCCGTATTACCGGCAATCGGCTGGTAGAAACTCGGCCAGCCCGTGCCACTGTCAAACTTGGTCTCCGACAGGAATAGGGGCAGGTAGCAGGCGGCGCAGATATAGGTGCCTTCTCGCTTTTCATCATTCAGCGCGCTGGTCCACGGACGTTCGGTCGCTTCTTCGAATAACACCTTGTACTGCTGTGCCTCCAATAGCTTTTGCCATTCTTCCGTGGTCTTGTTAATAGCCGGGAAATCTCCGCTCATCGTTGCAGAATCCGAGGTTGCCATGACAACACCACTTGTCGCGATTGCGGCTGCATAAGTTAATCCACCAGCGATAAATAGTCGTCTGTCCATTTAGTAGTCTCCACAGAATATCTCACTCCTGGGACAGTAAATGGCAGATAAAATTCCCCAGTTGGTAAAATAGGGGCTTATTGCGATAGCCTGATGGCCTTCAAAGTAATGAAAAACGGTTCCGATTTTGGAACGGGCTTCGAACGGCAAAGCAAAGACTTTACAACTTGATGACCAGCTTGCCGAAATGCCCTGCGGCACGCATGGCGTGATAAGTGGCGCGTGCGTCTTCAAATTCGAAAACCTGGTCAATCACGGGATGTACCTGGTTGACAGTTAGCGCCGCGTTCATGTCTTCGAACATTCTGCGGTTGCCAACATAGACTCCTTGCAGACGAATCGATTTTCGCATCACGGAAGTGGGATTGATCATGCCGCCCGTCAGGACCCCGATGAGACTGATGGTTCCGCCAATCCGGGTAGCTTCGATCGTCTTCTCGAGGGTTCCGCCACCGCCGGTTTCAATAGTTACGTCGACACCACCTCCGTCAGTCAACTCCAGCACCCGGGTTTCCCAATCTGGGATCTCACGATAGTTGATCAGCTCATCGGCGCCGAGCCCCCTGGCGCGCTCCAGTTTTTCGTCACTGGACGAGGTGATGATCGCCCGCGCACCCATCATCTTCGCAATCTGCAAGCCGGCAATTGACGCGCCGCCAGTGCCGAGAAAGAGGGCGGTGTCTCCCGCTTTCAGGCCACCTTGTTCAACCAGGCAGTTCCAGGCCGTCAATCCTGCACAGGGAAGCGTTGCCGCTTCCTCGTAAGACAAATGGGCAGGAATATGCACAGCACCAGCCTCGCCCAATACCGCTTCCTCGGCGAGGATGCCATCGATAGCACCGCCCATTGCGCTTGCCATGGCTGTAGCGGTTATGCATCCGTCCGTCCAGTTCTGGAAAAAGCATCCCGCGACACGGTCCCCGGCTTTAAACCGGGTAACACCAGCGCCGACGCTGATTACCTCACCAGCGCCATCCGAGTTAGGGATCAGCGGATAGGTAATGCCACGCGCGACCGGGTCTTCAATGGTCGACAAATCGCGATAATTTATTGATGACGCACGAACCGCAACGAGTAGCTCATCCTTGCCTGGCTCAGGCGATTGCCTGTCGTTCAGTGCAAGCGCATCGACACCACCGTCTGAAACTATTTCATAGGCACGCATTTGAAATCCCCCAAGATCGTTTGCCGGAATTGTGCCGGCGGCCCGGCGCAGTAATTGTCGCATCGACACGAGTTTAAAGACATGGTCACGGGGACATCTCTGCCATTAATCTACAATTTTTAATCAGTCCAATTTTAGATCTTCATCCAGTTGTTTCGCTTTCTCATATTCCAGCGAGACCCATTCTTCAGGATCATCAGCACCCATCGATACCCATGCCTTTCTCAGAAGCGGTGATTCTGCACATCGCGTTCTGGGAAGATCGTCGTGGATTTGTAGCCATGGTATCTGGCTTTCAATTCCACCGTGCCAGGTCGGGGCATAGTCCTCGGGATTGTCCAGGATGGCGCACGGGATTGCGTAGTAATTGGCAGGCTCGGGTTTCAAACCCTGCCAGATCACGAAAGACCCAAATTTTTCACAGAATCCTTTTTCTGCGATCAAGGACAAACGGTAGTACCTGGGTTTGTCACGCGTAAACTTTACTGCCTCAACGGGGAAGGCTGCCCAGGCAAACACCGGTGCCCCGGTGCATTGTCGACAGATTCGGCAATGACAGAAACCCGCACCCAACGACTGCTGGGTTATTTCAAGGCTGACCGAACCACAGGCACATTGTCTTTTCGCGACCAAAGATTTTTCCATACCGTCGTCAAACAGCGGTTGACCCTGAACCCGCGAATCAATGTCCTTCATGGGGTAATTATCGAACAGATCGGAAAGCCTTAATTCGTAGACATGAATCGGTCGCTCGATGTTTTTAAAGTTCCGGTAGCCGAGATCGTCGAAGTTATAGCTAGAGCCGGCCGATAGTTGCTCTAGCACCGCACCCGAAACGCACAGGCTACCCGGTGGCGCGACCTCTTGAATTCTCGCAGCAATATTAACGCCGTCGCCGTAGATGTCGTCGCGATCGCGGATTACTTCCCCGACATTTACACCAATTCTAAATTCGATCAGTTCGCCTTCGCCAGGATCATGATCACGAGTGGCCATCGCCTTTTGAAATTCAAACGCGGCGTCGACCGCGTCTGTTGCACTCGAGAATTCAGCCAGAATGGCATCGCCCGCTTCGTGGACTTTGCTACCGTCGTGAGCCGCGGTCTTTTCGGTGAGCAGATTTAATCCTGCATTGAGTTGTTGATGGGTCTTTTCCTCGTCCTGAGCCGTGAGGCGGCTGTAGCCAGCGACATCTGCATACAAAATGGCTGAGAGCTGCCGTTTCATCGGATCATAGTACCACAGCGATTTTGGGACGATCTAGAGATACAGTAGCTGCTACGCGAACCGAATTATTCTTAATACTGGCTGTCGCTATTATTTAGCACGACCAGGGCATCCACGGCCAGCGCAGCCTGCGTGTTGACGAGCACCGGATTGATATCGATTTCGGCAATGATGTCACGAAACTCGAAAGCGATGTTCGAGAGGCTGACAACAATATCGATAAGGGCCTGCCGGTTGACTACCTTATTACCGCGAATTCCCCGCAACAGCTTATCTGCTTTCAGCGAGGCAATCATTTCGTCGGCCTGTGGCGAACTGACAGGACACATGGCAACGGCCCGGTCGGATAACAGTTCGACCAGCACGCCACCGGCCGCAACCATGATGATGGGTCCGAACTGCGCATCTGTTACTGTGCCGAGGCCGATCTCGATGCCTTTTTCTATCATTTCTGAGACCAGTGCCTCTGAACCGAGGCGATGGCGCAGATCATCGTAACAGGCGAGCAAATCCTGCTCGGTTTGAAGGTCTACCAACACTCCGCCACTGTCGCTTTTATGGTTTATTTCCGGTTGCGCAGTCTTTAGCACCAGTGGATAGCCGATCGATTCGGCCGCGCTAAGCAGCTCTGATCGAGAGCTGATCCGGACATGGTTAACCACCTGTACAGAAAGATCGGACAGGAATGCGAGTGCCTCGGATTCGCCCATTGAACCTGATTGGCATGCACCAAGTTTATGCCGCCAGCTCGATACAAGTTCAGCATCAAATTTAGTCGGTTTCGCCGCCGGCAATCGATCTCTTTTAAACCTGTGATAATCAAACAGGTGCTTAAATGCCAGCAAGGTTTCATTTGCACCATCGATGACCGGGATTCCCGCTGCATGCGCGCGACGACAAATGGCAGAATTAGCGAGATCCGCATAACAGGTAGCCAGCGCGATCGGCTTGTCGGTCTGTTTGCTGGCGGCCTCGACGACCCGGTAAATGGCTTCAGACAGATAGTAACCATCGCGCAAATTACTGATGAATGCACCAGCGGCAACATTGGGGTCCTGCATCAGTAAATTCATACAGGCCAGGAATCGCGCTTCGAAGCGATCGTGCGAACCCCAGACGTCGAGCGGATTTTCTGCCACCAGCCCGGGATCGAGATGTTGCGTCAAGGCTGCCACCGTGGTGTCTTCGAGGGATGCAAAATCGAGTCCCAATTCGTGGGCTTCGTCGGTTATCAACTCGCGGAAACCGCCGGATTCGAAGGCCGCGGCAAAGCCGCCTGCGACAGCCTGCCGCCCTGATTGCAATAGCATCAGGATCGACGCCATTTCATCGAAATCGTTTACTTCGATAACCCCGTAACGCTTGAAAAGGGCCTCGAACGCGGCGTGGTTACCCGCGATCGCACCGGTATGTGTCACCGCCATCGCCGCGCTCAACGGGGATTTGCCTATTTTCAAGACCACCACGGGCACGTCTTTGCGGTTGGCCTTCTCGAGAGCTGCCACAAATGCAGCCGGGTCGCGCACCGTTTCCAGGAACAAGCCGATGACCCGGGTATCGGGTTGATCGAGACTCCAGTCCATGTAATCGGCGACGGTAGTGGTAATCTCGGTCCCGGCAGACAGGCATAGATTGAAACCCAGTCGACAACCGTTATGGCACAGCGTGGCGAAAGCCGAGCCGGATTGCGCGATATAGCTGATCTGGCCCTTGATGATTTCGGGGGCACGGGGAAAGATGCCGGCATACAGATCCTGGCTGACGTTATAAAACCCCATGCCGTTGACGCCACAGATCACGAGTTCGGCCGCGTTGGCCTTTGCCGCCAGGCGGGCCAACAGTTTTGGTTCTGAATCCTGTTCCAGGATTCCACTGGAATAAATGGTAGCGGCCCTGGCGCCGTGCTCGATAGTCGCTTCGAGTGCGCTTTCGAGGTGCTGATTGCCGAGCGCGATCACGACATGATCGACGGTCTCCGGTAGCGATTCGAGGTAGGGGTAACAGGGTTGGCCGAGTATCTGCTGGTAGTTTGGATTGACCGGGTAGACCGCTCCGGTATATCCAGAATTAATCACCATGGCTGCAAGCACCTGGCCCGGGCTACCATCCTTGTCGGAGGCACCGACCAGCGCGATGCTGGCCGGTTGCAACAGCGGGTCGAGGTGGTGCCTAGTCATCTTGATTCAGTCTTGCCTCGCGCCATGCCAGCGCCGCTTTCATGCCCTCGCTGCGCAGAATCTGGTTGAATTGTTTGCGTAACTCGGTTTCGAGTGTTTCGATCTTGACCGAGGTATCGGCACCCATGCGCAGCGACTTACCGAGACCCATAATTTCATAAGTCTGGTTGATGGCCTGCTTGGTCATTCTGACCGAGTCGGGATCCATCAGCGCGACTTCGCGCGCGAGTGCCAGACCGCGCTTCAGCACTTCGCCGACTTCGACGATTTCGTTGACGATGCCATGCTGCAATGCTTCTTCAGCCGTCATTCGATCCTGCCCGGTGAGCAGCATCTTCTTGGCGCGTTTGGGGTTGACGTACCAGGGCAGCAACAGCGCGACGATGCTACTACCGAAACGCAGTTCAGGTTCGCCGAACAGGCTGGTCGAATCACAGACGGTCATATCGCAGGCGAGCGCAATTTCAAAGCCGCCGGCCAGTGCGTAACCGTGCACTGCGGCAATCGTCGGTTTGGGGCTATGCCAGAAACGCATGATCAATTCGAGATCGGCATCGATCGCCGCGCGCCACTCGGCCTCGGTGCTGCGATTAGCCGCGACGCCTGCCTGCAGATCGAAACCAGAACAGAATGCACGTCCGTTACCATGGACAACAATTGCAAGAATCGAGTCATTACTTTCAATTTCATCGAGTGCACGGTTGATTTCTTCGATCATGGCCGCGTTGATCGCATTCAGTTTGTCGGGGCGATCCAGGCCAAGCAGCGCGACCGGGCCCTGCTGGGATAACTCGATGGTTTTAAAATTCATGCGACAACCGGTAATTTGAGATGCACGGATTATAAGCGCCTTTATGCGCGAGCCCAATCGGAAGCTGTTCTGTGAACGGCATCTGGTATGAAGCATTTTAGACTTTGCCGGCAATCGAAGACAGCGCTAGAATCACAGGACTAACACTGCCATGGGTGATGATAATGGCTTCGAATCCCTATAATGCAACCGGTACCTATCAACCGGACAAAACCATTGGCCCGCCTCAACTGTACGCCTGGCCACCGCGCCCGCTGGGTGCGTTGCGCTACCTGTTTTACGATTTGCTGTTTCCGTGGGGTTATTTTTTTATCGGCCTCGCGTTTGTCACCTGGTATTACCTGACGCCGCCGCTTGCGACCATGGCCGTGTTCGAACCCGGCTGGATCGCGTTGTTGTGGCTGCGTAACGCGGCGCTGCTGACACTCGTGGTCGGCGGCCTGCACTGGTGGCTTTACGTGCATCGCGGCCAGCACAAGGAATACAAGTTCGATGACAAGTGGCCCGCAACCGGTAATCCGAAATTTCTGTGGGGCCACCAGGTTCGCGACAACATGTTCTGGAGCATTGCTTCGGGCGTGACTTTCTGGACCGCCTACGAGGCCGTGACTTACTGGATTTACGCCAATGGTTACGTTTCAAACCCGGCGTTTGTCGATCACCCCGCTTATCTGGGGCTTATGCTGATCGCGGTGTTCTTCTGGAGCACGCTGCATTTTTATTTCGTACACCGTTTCATGCATTACCAGCCGGTGTACAAGGTCGTCCACGAGTTACATCACCGCAACATTAATACCATTCCGTGGACCGGGATCTCGATGCACCCGTTGGAACATTCGATTTATTTCAGCGTGTTCTTGTTGTGGTGGTTCGTGCCGGTGCACCCGGTCGTTATTGTCTTAACCGGCCTGTTCCAGGGTATCGGCCCGGCGCCGTCGCACTCCGGATTCGATTTCATCAAGCTCAGGGGTGGATTCAAAATCAGCACCGGCGACTGGTACCACCAGTTGCACCACCAGTATTTCAACTTCAATTACGGTAACACGACCACGCCGTTCGACAGGCTGTTCGGCAGTTGGCATGACGGTAGCAGCGATTCGCTGCGGGCGCAGAAAGAGCGCAAACGCATGCAACGAAGAAAGGCAGCCTGAGTTTATCAATGCCTGACAATGACACGGGCGCCCGTGCCAAACGCAAACGGCGCCGCCGCGCTTCCGGTCCTGCCGGTGCGAGCCCGGCACCCCGGCACTTAAGTGGTATTGTTGGCGGGCGCTATCAGCCGTTAAATCCGTCCGATCTGCCTAAAATCGACCAGGCGGTGCGTTCAATCCTTGCCGACGTTGGCATGGCCGAAGCCCCCGAAATCGTCATCGAGCATGTCACCCGCGCGGGCGGTAGTCTCGATGCCGAAGGCCGTCTGCACTTTTCGCCGGAATTGATCGAAAACGCGCTCAATGGTCTGTCTCGCGATTTCACGCTCTGTGGACAAAATCCGGAGTACGACATGCAACTCAAAGTGGCGCGCGTGCATGTCGGTTCTGGCGGGGCCGCGCCGATGATCCTGGATCTCGAAACCCAGCTATACCGCGAATCGAACCTGCGCGACCTTTACGCCGCCGCACGCCTGGTCGACAGCCTCGAACATCTCCACTTTTTCAGCCGCTCGCTGGTGGCGCGCGATATGCCCGACCTGCGTAGCCTCGATATCAATACCGCTTACGCCTGCCTCGCCGGCACTGCCAAGCATGTGTTTGCAGCGGCATCCGAAGCTGCGAATGTCGGGGAAATCGCCGAAATGTGTTACACGATTGCAGGCTCGCGTGAAGCTTTCCTGGCGCGGCCGTTTTTATCGATGAACTGCAACCTGCCGGTGCCGCCGCTGCGTTTCGATGCCGAGTCCTGCGAAATTGCCGCCGAGGCAGTGCGCTGCGGCATCCCGCTGCATTCCAATACCTTCGGCCAGATGGGCGCGTCGAGTCCGGTCACCATGGCTGGCACCATTGCACAAACCATCGCCGAAACGGTTTCCGGCATGATCTTCGCGTGGTTGTTGAACCCTGAGGCGAAAGTAATCTTCGGCACCCGCCCGATGTTGACCGACCTGCGCACCGGCGCGATGAGCGGTGGCAGCCCCGAGGGTGCGATCGCAATGGCGGCCAGCGCGCAGATGGCGAATTATTACGGACTGCCCAACTCGACCATCGCCGGCGCCACCGATAGCAAGATCGCCGATGCGCAAAGCGGATACGAAAAAAGCCTTACAGTAACGCTCGCAGCGCAGGCCGGTTCCAACCTGATCACCCAGGCCGGCGGCATGCAGGCGAGCTTGATGGGCTGCGCGCTGGAGAGTTACGTCATCGACAACGACATGCTCGGCAGCATCATGAAATCCCTGGCCGCCATCGAAGTCAGCGACGAGACCCTCGCACTGACCGCGATCGACGAAGTAGCCCACGGCGAGGGACATTTTCTCGGGCAGGCGGAAACGCTCCAGCGCATGCAGTCCGATTTCGTGTACCCGCAGATCGCCGATCGACGCAGCATCGAAGAATGGGAAGCGGATGGATCTAAAGATATTCACGAAGTTGCGCGCCAGCGTACCCGCGAGATATTGCAGACCCATTACCCGACACATCTATCTGCGGAGCTGGACACGAAGTTGCGACAGAAATTCGATATTCGTTTACCGCGAACAGAAATGGGGGCAGGGTGAAAATAGCGATCTTCGGGGTGGGAGCGATGGGTTCGGTTTATGCCGGACTCCTGGCGGAGGCCGGGCACGAAGTCTGGGCAGTCGATATCTGGCGGGAACACGTCGATGCAATCAACCAGGATGGCCTGCGCGTGGAAGGTGCCAGCGGCGATCGCGTGGTGCAGGGCATCAGGGCCACGACGAATGCTACTGATGTTGGCGAATGCGAGCTTTACGTGCTGGCGACCAAGGCTTCCGGGGTTGGTCCCGCGGCGGAGATGATTGCGCCGTTAATGGGTGCGGATTCGATGGTCGTCACGATTCAAAACGGGCTCGGTGCCGGCGAACGGATCGCTCTGCACATGGACACCGACCGGGTACTGCTTGGCGTCGCCGACGGCTTCGGTGCATCGATAAAGGGTCCGGGCCACGTGCATCACAACGCGATGAACCTGATTCGTGTCGGCGAAATGAACGGTGGTATGACGGAACGGTTGCAGCGTATTACCAGAGTCTGGCAGGAAGCCGGTTTCAATGCGAAAGCTTTCGAGGATATCGACCAGCTCATCTGGGGCAAGTACATCTGCAATGTCGCTTTCAGCGGTCCCTGCACCGTGTTCGATTATACCCTGGGAGAGCTGATGGCGGACTCCGCGACCTGGGCGATTGCGCAGGGCTGCGCACTCGAAGTCTTTGCTCTCGGCCAGGCTAAAAAAATTGCCTTTACCTTTGATGATCCGCTCGAGTATGTTGCGAAATTCGGCAACAAAATGCCGGACGCAAGGCCATCGATGTTACTGGATCACCACGCGAAACGGGCAAGCGAAATCGATGCAATCAACGGCATGGCGGTCGAGCTTGGCAGGGAGTTGGGGATACCGACTCCGTACAACGAGGTCTTGACCGCAATTATTCGTCAGCGCGAGCAGAAATTCTGAGAACTTCCAAAAAAGAGACCGAAATTACTTTTTGAAATTCGCTTATCCACATAAAATATGCGGGTGCATTGTCAATTGCTAACAAAGGATCTGTTTTGCTCGCTACTTTGTTTCGGGCTGCTGAGCCTGAACGGTGTGGCCCATGCCCAGGTGTATAAATCCTACGATGCTGACGGTAACGTTGTTTTCAGTGATAAACCAACACAGGGCAGTAAGGAAGTCGAAGTAACCAAACCTAATTTGAGCGATTCATTCGAAATACCGCCATCGTCGCAAGTGGAATCCCCACCCGAGTCTCCACCTGAGGCGGAGCCTGAAACCGAAGCGGAAACGCAGCCAATTGCAGAGGAGGGTTCTGCTGATACTAATAATGATGGCAGGATAAGCAGGCGCGAAAAAGAAGAACAGCGAAAACTACGGCGCAAGAAAAAGCGTGAAATGGAAAAAGCTGCCGCGGGGGGTGATGAGAATTAAAGCGGGGGATCAATATGCCTGTTTGTTCTCTTGCGCGAGACAGAAACAGGTTTATTGCCACCGGAAGCCACATTCTTGTTTGCGGCAGTTGTTTAACTGTCCGGATATATATGCCTGAAAATCAATTGGCTACACTGCTGTGGCCGCGTTTGCAGCAATAAATGTGGCGCCTCGATGTCGATCCGATCGACATTAGGCAGGCTGGACTGAATCACTTGCGCATCATTCTCGGAAACGATTCGATCCTGCAGCCCATGCAGATGCAGAATCGGTGCCTGTATGTCCGGCAGTAAAGCTGAAACATCGATTCGGCTAAAAACTGAAATCCGGTGTTTCAACAGGGCCCCATCGAGCTGCTCCGTCATGTTGAGCGGTAGCGGCTGGGTTTCGGAATTGTCGTCTTCGTCACTTGAGTAGACATCCATGCAAAAATCTTTCAGGGCCCCGATGGAAAAAATTTCCGCGGGTACCGAGTTTGCCATGCGTGTCAATGTTGCCAGCGGTGAGCGCGCAAAAGTCGAGGACAATACCGATGGCCCGATCTCTTCGGGCTGGTGTGCCATCAAGGCCATGGCGACAGGTCCTGAAAATGATTCGGCAACCAGCGAAAAGCCAGGCGTCGCCGGGAGCTGGTTCTGCGCACAAAGGATATAATCCGAAAAGGAATCAAGATCGGGATAGGTCACGAAGGTCATCTCGAAGTGCGGTTCGAGATATGGGACGATCGGAGTATACAGCTTTCCCGTGCCATCGAGGCCTGGCATTAAAACGAGCCTGCGTCGTTGATTCAATTCCAACTCCCCCGGTACTGGATTAGTAATGTCATGATCGAAGTTGTTGCCAAGCCGATTATAACCGGCTTCAATCCTGCAATTGCATCAATTAAACAGACGAATTCGAAAATGTCTACTCTCGGCAGGCCTGAAATAACGTGATTGAGCGATCCTGGTCTCTGGTTGAAGGAATTTGAGGATTTGTTTCCTCAAGGGAAATACTGAAACGCAAACACCGGGTTTCGTAGTTCGGTCATTATCGGATCCTCAAATTAAAATGTCTGAGGAATAGGGGGCTAATGACATACAATAACAGGCTGTTTAAAGCGAGTCGGAGGCAAAATGGAGAAGCTCGGTAAATCTGTTAAAGGGTGGATATTAGTCTCAGTTACCTGGGCGATTTTGGGTGCCATAATCATTTTTGGGGACATGATTACTGATTACAGTAATCTGGTACTGTTCTTATTTTGCTATATACCGTTGGTCATAGGCTGGGGGATATGGTGGATTAGACGTGAATAGTTTCTAGATCCATTACCATATCTATCTATGTCTGAAACCAGTAGCAACGGAAGTGTTTACGAGCTAAATGGGCCTGACGATGCGCCTGTCGTAGTGCTGATCCATGGACTCGGATTGAACCGGCAGATCTGGGAGAGTTATGTTTCCCGGTTTGCTCATCGCTACCGGGTATTGAGCTACGATCTGTTCGGGCACGGGGAAAGCGCACCACCGCCGGGAATACCCTCGCTGACGCTGTTTTCCGAACAGTTGCTGTCACTGCTCGATGAACTGGCGATCGATCAGTGCTCGATCATCGGTTTTTCGCTGGGTGGCATGATTAACCGACGTTTCGCGATGGATCATCCCGAACGTCTGCGTGCGCTGGCGATTTTGAATTCACCGCATGAACGGGTTCCCGAGGCACAGGAGCTGGTTGAGCAGCGCGCGCGAAACTCGGCCGCGGGTGGACCCGGCGCAACCCTCGATGCGACCATCGAGCGCTGGTTTACCTCCGAGTTTCGCGCCTCAAACCCGGACTTCGTCGCCCGGGTGCGCGACTGGGTGCTGGCGAATGATCTCGAAAACTATGCTTTGTGCCGCCAGGTTCTGGCATTCGGCGTGATCGAGCTGATTCGCCCGGAGCCACCGATCACCCATCCCACGCTCATCATGACTTGCGAAAACGACAGTGGTAGTACACCGGAAATGAGTCAGTCCATCGCCAGTGAAATCAAGGGATCGCAGGTAATCATCGTACCGGGTTTACAGCACATGGGATTAACCGAAAATCCATCCTTTTTTATCACCGCACTGGTGGAGTTTCTGGAACAGCTTCCGGATAATTGGGGGCATAAAAACAGGGGCCAGGTATGAAAAAATTATCCGGGGGGCAGGCTGCGGTCGCATCGTTGCAGGCAGAGAGCGTTGAGCATGTTTTTGGCCTGATCGGGTCTGCGACCATGGAAATGTTCGACGCACTCTATGACGCGGACGATATCAATTTTATCGGTATTCATGACGAACGCACCGGCACCCACATGGCCGATGGCTACGCGCGCGCCTCGGGAAAGGCCGGTGTAGTTCTCGCCGGTCAGAATGGTCCGGGCGCAACCAACCTGGTCACTGGCCTGGCCCAGGCTTACGCGGCGTTTTCGCCGGTGGTATCGATAGCCGGCGCATTGTCATCGGCGCACGTTTATCGCGATGCCTTCCAGGAAGTCGATCAACAGGCATTGTTTAAACCCATTACCAAGAAGACCTGGACCGTCACTCAAGCCGGTCGGGTTCCGGAAATGTTTCGTGAGGCGTTTCGAACCGCGATGACGCCACGCAGGGGTCCGGTTCAGCTCAATTTACCACGTGACGTATTGTCCGAGGTCACCGAGTATCCTGATTTTCAGCAACCGCAAAGCTACCGCTCACAAAACCTGCCACCCGCGTCAGATGATGCGATTCGGCAGGCGGCCGAAATTCTACGCCGCGCGAAACAACCGGTTATCGTCACCGGTGGCGGCATCAAGAACACCGGTGGCCACGAAGATGCACTGGCGCTCGCCGAAGCTTTAAATGCGCCGATCATCCTCGCACCTGGGCATGGCGATGCAATTCCGTTTGGACATCCGTTGAATGCCGGGCAGATGGGGCCGCGCGGCAACGTCGTGGCATCGCGTTTGGCAAAGAAGGCAGATGTGATACTGGCGCTTGGCACCCGATTGGGATTCAACTCGACGTTTTATTCCTACGACAATATTAATGAGCAGGCTGACATCATCCAGGTTGAACTGGAGCCAACTGCGCTCGGACGTTATTTCCCGATCAGGCTCGGGATCTGGTCAGACGCGCGCGCGGCCGCCCGCCAGCTTTGTGATGAACTCGGCAAACTGGAGGTTCAAGCCGAGGTTGACGCGTGGACCCAGGCCTATATCGACGAGCGCCAAAGCTACTTGCAGGAACGTGACGCAAAGGCCGAAACCGAAGCGCACCCGATTCAACCCTCCGGCCTTTACAAGGAATTGCGCGCCGTTTTACCAAAAAACGCTGCAGTTACGATGGATGCAGGCACGCTGTGTCTACAGGCTACTGACGCGCTAAATTACTGGGAGCCACACAGTTTGTTCACGCCACTCGATTTCGGCCTGGTGGGATTCTCGTTTGCCTGCGGTCTCGGGGTCAAGATTGCACGTCCCCACAGGCCGGTGGTCAGCCTGATGGGTGACGGTGGTTTCGGCATGACCATTTCCGAACTGAGTACCGCGGTTGATCACGGCATCAATACCGTCACCATCGTCATGAACAACCAGTGCTGGGGGGCGGAGAAGGCCTACCAGCGGGACTTTTTCGGCGAACGTTACATCGGCGCCAACATCAGCAGCCCTCCGTTCGACAAGGTTGCGGAACTTTACGGGGCTGCGGGCTTCAAGGTGGAGCATATCGGCGAGGTTGGCGAAGCGGTTCAGGCAGCTCTCGACTGCGGCAAGCCCGCGGTGGTCGACATTGCCGTCGATCCGGCCGCGCTTTACAGTTTTCGTCGGGATTCATTCAAGCACCGGGGAGGTTGAGCAGACATGACTGACGACAGCAAAACTTATCCGCATACTGAAGACCATAAGGCGAAAGGGGACTGGAATCCGCTGTGGGAGCAATTCCACGAACTTGACCCGGATTTTCTCGAGGCCTACCTGGCATTTCGTAGCCTGCCGCAATCGAAGGGGCCGCTGGATCAGAAATACAAGGAATTGATCCTGATCGCAATTAACGCCGCGACTACCCATCTCTATAGTCCGGGCGTACGTCGTCATATTCAAAATGCGCTCAAGGCAGGTGCAAGTGTGGAAGAGATACTGGAGACTATTCAATTGACCACGGTGATGGGAATCCATTCCTGTAACCTGGCGATCCCGATTCTGATGGAAGAAGTATCGAAATTTAAGGAGTAAGATTAATATCGGCGGTAATGCCCAGCCGGTGAAACCGAGTAACTCGAACAAGCAAGGTAAGTAACATGAAATTTCATTTAGCAATTAATTTAGAGCGCATGAACGGCAGCATGGATATGAACGACGTTGCACGTCACACGCTGGAAATGGTGCAGATGGCCGACCAGGCCGGATTTAAAATTGCTTGGGCGGCAGAGCATCATGCGCTGGAAATGACGATCGCGCCCAATCCTTTCCAGATTCTGACATGGTGGGCTAACCACACCGATAATATTCGACTCGGTACTGCGGTTGCGGTAGCGGCTTACTGGCACCCGATCAACCTCGCCGGGGAGGCAGCGTTCCTGGACCTGATTAGTGGCGGGCGTCTCGAGTTCGGAATCGGTTCCGGTGCTTACCAGCGCGAATTCGATCGCATGCATGCGGGTCTCAAGCAATCGGATGCCTACAAGTACATGCAGGAAATGCTGCCGGCGCTGAAAGCGCTGTGGGCGGGAGATTACGAGCATAACGGCGAGTACTGGACGTTCCCAAGCTCAACCTCGGTTCCCAAACCGGTGCAGAAACCGCACCCACCGATCTGGGTTGCGGCGAGGTCGCCGATAACCTTTGACTACGCACTCAAGAATAATTGCCACGTCATGTCCTGGCCCTTGACGCGACCGTTTGCCGAGGCCGAACTGTATAAATCACAGCTCGACGAGGCCATTGCCGCATATCCTGATTCTGATCGACCAACCTTTGCGATGATGCGGCATACCTCGCTCTACACGGATGAAACGGGACGAGACGCGGCCATCAAGGCGATTCAAACCGTGCTGGGCCAGTTTGAAAACCTGTTCCGAAACCTCGGGGATGTGAAGAATGGATTTCCGAAGCAAATTCCACTCGAAGAGTTAACCGATCGCGAGCAGTACAATGCGGAAATGCTGGAGGAGAACCTGATGTTCGGTTCACCCGAAACGGTCATCGCCAAGCTCAAGCGCTACAGCGCGCTTGGCGTTGATGATTTCATTTATTATTCCAGCATGGGGCTCGGGCAGAAGGAACAAAAACGCTCTTTGGAGCTTTTCTGTTCCGAGGTAATACCAGCCTTTGCCTAGCTTTAGTTGCAGCGGGTTTTACCAGGTCCGAAACTTCTTGTCCCAGGCTATTGCACGCGCGATAAATAATCCTGGTAGGCCGGAACAGCGATTGCCGCAACGATGCCCAGGATAAAAAATACCGGCATCAGCCAACCTAGAATCAGAACACCGACCGAGTTAGCCTCTGGCGCCGGTCCGAAATTGTTCGATCCATTGGTACCGGGAAAGAAGATCAGGTAGATTGCGAGCAGCAGATTAACAAACGGGACGATGAACAGCAGGAACCACCAGCCGCTGCGATTCAGATCGTTGAGCCTGCGTTTTGCAAACATCACCGAGATAACGATGGTGAGAACGTAGAAAATCCCGATTCCCAGTATCCCGATCATCGATGAACTCGGATCGCCACCCATAAAGGCAGTCGCGCCGGCCAGTGGAACCATGACCAGCATCAGCAGCAAATTGACGCCGATGCCGTAGGCCAGGTAGCGCATGCGGCCGATACGACCGTTAAAGGAAAAAATTTTCGGTTGATATAATTCTTCTTGCCCGGTATCCAGCAATGCATCGGGTGCGTCATACGGATTTACAGCACTCATGGTAATTCCCCTGTTTTATTTAACCCCAGGCATTTAATATAGGCCACCTAATTGACTTCGCAATGAATAATTTCTGGTCGGCTGGATTTGGTTTATGGCATCGATTCCGAATAAAACACAGACCGCATGGTTCCTGAAAACCCTGCAATCAATAAAAGGTAAACCCTACGAGCGGGGTTTTTCGCTGCCCGGCGCTTTTTATACCCATCCCCTGTGGACGCAGACCGAATCCAGTGAGTTGTTTGCCAAAGACTGGTTTTGTGTCGGCCGCGTCGAAGAAGTAAAGCAGCCAGGTGATTTTTTCAGTTTCGATCATGTCGGTGAACCACTGCTCGTCGTGCACGGTCGCGACGGCGTGATTCGCGTGCTCGCCAACGTCTGCCGGCACCGCGGCACCGTGATCGCCGAGGGCAGCGGAAACGCGAAGAAGTTTCTCTGCCCGTATCATCACTGGGCCTACGATACTACGGGTAAACTATTGAATGCACCGCACCTGGAGTCGCACGCGGCATTTAATTTGCGCCAATGCCGGTTACCTGAAATAAAATGCGAGTTCTGGCAAGGGTTCATATTCGTGAATCTGAATCCGCGCGCAGCCGGTATCGGCAAGCAGCTGGCGGTACTTGATCGGGTGATAAAAAATTATCACCTGGAACAAATGTCGCTGCGTTACCTGGCCGATGAATCCTGGGATACCAACTGGAAATGCCTGCTGGAAAACTTCATGGAGGGATATCACCTGACGCCGCTGCATAAAGATACGCTGCACAAGGTTAACCCGAGTCGACTTTGCTCCCACCTGACTCCCGGCAAGCGTCATTTCGGCTACAGCGTCGGTTTTACGACGCGCGTACCGAAAGGCCACGTCGGCCATCCGGACCTGACCGAGGAAGAGGGCAATACCTGCGTCATGTTTGCGGTCCCGCCGGGACTTCTGGTAGGCCTCGGCAGCGATTACAGCTCGTTCCTGTGTATTCGCCCGGAATCGGCTGGCCGGGTCAGGATGAAAATGGGCCTGATATTTTTCGGCGATCACTGGACGCAGCGGGATGTCAATAAAGCGGTCAAACTGTTTCGACAAACCATGAATGAAGACAAACAGGTTTTGCTCAGGGTGCAGCAGGGCCTCGGGTCTCGTTTTCATGAGCCGGGTCCGTTGGCATCGCGAGACCTTGAGGGTACCATCTGGGACTTCTACCAGTATCTGAGTCGCAGCCTGACCGCATCGAAGCGATCGAGCAGAACCTGAAATCGCATCCCGGAGAAATCATGAGTAAACCTACGCCGCATCTCGTTTCCCCAGACTGCAGCGAAGCAGAGTGGCAGCTGCGGGTACAGCTTGCAGCCTGCTACCGTGCTTTTGTTCACTATGGCTGGACCGATTTGATCTTTACCCATTTAAGCGCCCGGGTGCCCGATAACCCGCAGCAATACCTGATCAATCCCTACGGCTTGCTGTTTCACGAGATTTGCGCGAGCAACCTGATCAAGGTCGACTTCGATGGCAACGTCGTCGAGGGGGACCACCCCTACAACGAGGCAGGCCATGCAATCCACACCGCGATGCTAAAGGCACGACCCGATATTAACGTGGCGCTGCACAGTCATACCCGCGCGGGTATGGCGGTATCCTGCATGGAATCCGGCCTGTTACCGCTCACCCAGCAGGCGAACGAGATTCGAGATATGGTCTGCTATCACGATTATGGGATCGCACGCACAGACAGCGAGGAGTGTGAACGACTGGGTGCTGACATGGCAGACAGCTGGATCATGATCATGCGCAACCATGGCTTGCTGACGGTTGGCCGCAGTGTCGCTGAGGCGTTTTACTATCTTTATACCGTCGAAAGCGCGTGCAAGGTACAGGTCGACGTGCTGGCCACCGGTCGTGATATCGTGACACCTGCGCCCGAGATAGTGGATGAACTGGCTCAAGGCGGCAAAGCACGCGCGGTGCAAACACAGGAACACGTCGATCTTGCCTGGAACGCAGTCATTCGACTGCTCGATCAGAAAGATCCTTCCTATCAAAACTAGCCACTTACCGGCTCTATCAAATTTATTCCATGGAGCCTCCGCTGACACAAATCGAGAGTAGCAAACGCAACTGGCAACCGCTTATATCGCGAGCTGAACTGGAGTCGAATCCGGTCAAAATGGTGCGCGTCGCGGGCAAGCAGATCGCCGTGTTCAATACTCCTGATGGTGTCAGGGCCTGCGATAATCGTTGCCCCCATGAAGGCTATCCGCTGTCGGAAGGCAGCCTGTCATCGGACTGTATCCTGACCTGCAACTGGCATAACTGGAAATTCAACCTGGAGACGGGTGAAAACCTTTTTGGTGGCGATGAATTACGTACCTATCCGATCGAGGTTCGCGGTGATGAGATCTGGATCGATATTACCGATCTGCCTTATCAGGAGAGATACACGGCGATTTCCAACAGCCTGCATGATGCCTTCGATGACTACAGCTACGACCGCATCGCTCGCGAAATCGCTCGCCTGCAAAAACTGTGCGCCGATCCGTATGATGTGCTGCGCCTTGCCATCGACTGGTCGTGGCAGAAAATGGAGTTTGGCTGGACCCACGCCTACGCCGGCATGGCTGACTGGTTAACGCTTTACGATGAGCATCGGCAAAGCAAGGAGCTGAAGCTGGTCTGCCTGGTAGAAAGCGTTGCCCACGTGGCCTACGATGTGTTACGCGAAAGCGAATACCCCTTTACCAACAGGACTAGTGCATTCGATGCATCAACTTTTGTCAATGATATCGAGGCGGAGAATGAAGCGGCCGCGGTAGCGGCGATTCGTGGTGGCATCCGCGATGGATTATCTTTTGCCGATTTCGAGCCCGCGCTCACGCGCGCGGCTTTACAGCATTACAATGATTTTGGGCATGCATTGATATACCTTACCAAGGCCGGCCGGCTCATTGAACGGCTCGGAAACAGTGTCATGGAATCCCTGCTCCTATCACTGGTGCGAGAGCTGGTTTACGCCTCGCGCGAAGACAAGATACCGGAGTTTCGGGCTTATGCCGGATATCTTGAAAAATGGGGTCGGCATAAAAAACAAAAACCCGAAGCGAGTCTTTGGCGGCATAAAGGAATCAACAAGTCGATGCAGGCCGTGATTGCCTGCAGCGGCAATCCGCCCGAAGACATCTACCGGGCGCTACTCGTGGCGAACGCGGTCAACCTGTTGAGTTTTGACATCAAGCAACAGGAGAAAATACACGTTTCGGTCTCGGGAAATGTGGGCTGGCTTGATTTCACGCATGGCCTGACCTTCGCCAATGCAGTCAGGCAACAGTGCACCCGATTTCCCGAACTCTGGCCGCAGGCGCTGCTGCAAATGGCCTGCTTCAATGGCCGCAATGCCGCATTTACGACCCCCGGGATGGATCTTGAAATCTGGGTACCTGAAAATCCCGATCGCAAGCTGAGTTTACTGTTGGATCGAGTGCTGGATCATGGTCAGGCCGAACATATCGTGTCGGTACATTTACTGAAAACAGCCCTGGCTGTGCGCGAGGAATTAAATGATCTCGATCAGGCCGATGCGGAAATCCTGGTTGCCGCCCTGGTGCGATTCTTCGAATCACCGCTTAAACGCCGACAGGCCAGGCGCACTGCCTATCAGTCGCTGAAGTTCGTGGCAAAAGAGTAAGCCTGTTGTTAACTGACGAGCACGGGTAGTGGATCATTCGCACATGACGGCGTAAAGGCTAATAAGGCCTCGTCATGAATACACCGGCACGATTAGAAACACGCGTAAAACACTGGTAGCATTGCGCCAATTGCCAAGGTGCACCGAGGAGCGAGTAAAATGAGATCGTTAAATCTTGTGTTACAAATGACCGTGGCCCTGGTTTTTTGTTTTCCCAACATCAGCTCCGCCGATCAAACCGATCAACGTCTCGACGGACTTTTTCATACCCTGCAAACCAGCCAGGACATGGAAGTCCTGCTGGAAGCCGAAGCCACAATATGGGAAATCTGGTACGAAAGTGGCAAGGAGACGGTCGATGCCATGATGCTGGAGGCGGCCGAGTTGGTCCGCGCGGGAGATCTAAGCGGGGCCGAGTCAGTTTATTCCAGGGTTATTGAGGAAGCACCTGGATTCTCGGAGGGCTGGAATCGTCGCGCCACGGTGCGCTTTTATCAGCGTGATTATGCTGGCTCACTCGACGACATCGAGCAAACCCTGAAACTCGAACCCCGTCATTTTGGGGCTGTCTGGGGGCTTGGGATGATCCTCGGTACCCAGCAAGATTTTGAACGCGCCATTATCGCTTTCGAACGCCTGCTGGAAATCAAGCCTAATGCGACTGACGCACGCCCCCGTATCGAGTTACTTAAACGGGAACTGGCAAAACAATCTGTCTAATCACCGGGTATGCCACTTTAACCGGGTGGCTCACTGATGAAAAAATCACATAAAGCGGTACTGTTTTCGGCCTTTGTTTTTCCGGGTGGTGGCCACCTGTACCTCAAGAAGCACATTCAGGCTGCCCTGTTGATTCTGGTTTCAGTTGCCTGTATCGGCGTATTGCTTTCCGTGGCCATGGAAAAAGCGCAACAAATCAGAGATAAAATCCTGGCCGGCGAAATTCCACTGGATCTAACCCGTATCACCGCGGAAGTATCGAACCAGGTGGCGGCGGGCGGAACCCAGATGGCCGATATCGCAACTTACGTCCTGCTGATCTGCTGGCTCCTTGGCATCGCGGATTCCTATCGCCTCGGCCGTATCCAGGACAAGGTTGATCCTCCCGGCAATCGTCAAACCTAACTGCAAATTAACTGCTGTAGGTAAAATGCCAGTGTTTGTCTGCCAGTGGCGGCAAGGATTAAAGATGGGTTTTGTTTAACAGGCTCGTACCCTGTTCATCGATAATTTGCCGTGCCTTGGTGACAGAATGATCGATGGCTGCCTGCAGTTCACCGTTCAGATCGGCGCGGATAAACTGGATCCGCCTGTTTTCACCGTCCAGTTCGCCGCTGATATAACCGGCGGTACGGTACTTGCCATCTTCGTTAATGGGTGCGGCTTCGATCGAAAATCCCTTGTAGTCAATCGGCTCTGAAGGTTCCGGTTGACCGGAACCGGCCGTGTCACCCAGAAGTGATTTGAAAAATTTGCCGAGTGCCATTGATCTGCCCCGAAAAGCCTGCGGAAATCACATCATAACAAAGCTGAGAATTACTGCATGTTCCGGTCATGCCAGACCTTGTAAACCTCGTCAGGCCATTTCGATTGAAAGTAAGCAATCACCGCGAGGACTTCCTGGTCGGAGAGTTTGTCGACAAATGCTGGCATGACGCCGCCCAGTTTAATGCCGCCTTCTTTAATGGAGCGGGCGAGTTGAGGAATCGAATGATGCCAGGCATGGGCCGTGCCATTGAGCGGCGGGGGCGGGTAGTTGCCATTCTCGTCCGGCTTCTTCCATTCCTTCGTACCCTCGGCATTGACGCCGTGACAGACCGCGCAGTTTTTCTGGTATCGGGGAGCGCCGTAGTCGACCACCTCCTGGGTAAACCAGCGTTCGGCTGCCACACTATTGAAACTGGTAACAAGCAGCAGTAAGACAATTCCATATTTAAGCAAGTGCATCATCATGATCCGTCAGGCAATTGGTAATATTCTAATTCTTGTACCAACTACAGGGTCAACAGTAACCGGGGATAATCCCGTTCATGGTTTTACCCTGTATTAAGTACAGGGATTGACGTATATTACAGCTTTATCCCGGAGTATTGAACAATGCTGACGCGTGGAAGACTCGCCACCCGCACGGGTTGCAATATTGAGACTATCCGATACTACGAAACGATAGGATTATTGCCGGCACCGGCGCGTACCGCGTCGGGTTACCGTAGTTACAGCGATGAGCACCTGCGTCGTTTGAATTTCATCCAGCGCGCCCGTGCGCTCGGATTTTCAGGCGAGCAAATCCGGGGATTACTGGAATTAACGGAAGCCGGTGCCAACAAAACGCGTGCCGATGTAAAGGCGCTGACAGAGGCGCATATCGATGAAATCAGCCTAAAAATCAAGGATCTGCAAAAAATACGAAAACGTTTGAGCCAGATTTCGTCGTTTTGTGATGGTTCGAATCAAAGTGCCAGCACCTGCCCGATCCTGGAATCGCTTTTCGACGATGCCTAAAAATTATCCACGCGATGAACCCGGGACGATATGCTCCCATCCGGGTGGAGACTGATATATCGATATCCGGGAGTCTCGGTGCCAATCGCAAAATCCTTGCTGTTGGGTTTGAACTGAACACAGCTTGACGGCGTCGACATCCATTCGATGTCGTCGATCGTCTGTCGTGTTTCCTGGTGTACATGCCCCCATAACACACCCCTGACATTGTCGTGTTGGGTAATTTTTTCGCGAAATCGATCAGCGTCCAGCAAGCCCATCTGGTCAATCCACAAACTGCCGGTATCCAGTGCCTGGTGATGAAGACAGACCAGGCCATGCTTCTCGGGATAGGCTCGCAGGCAGTCGCCCAGAAATTGCAATTGATTCCCGGAAACACGCCCGTGAACCTCGCCGCTGATTGTCGAATCCAGCATGACGATTTGCCAGTCGGCGATCAGAATATGTTTGGCCGCGTCAATTTGGTTTCCAGTGAAATGTTCCCGCATGTTATCGATTTCATCGTGGTTGCCCGGTAACCAGAAGGTTGCGATTTCCATATCATCGAACTGCCGAGCCAGGTAGGCGTAAGAGCCGGCGCTACCGTCCTGCGAAAGGTCGCCGGTAGCAAGCAATAGATCCAGGTGGCCACTGTTATCAACGGCGGCCCGGCTGACCGCCTCGAAACTACGCCGGGTATTCATGCCCCGCAGACAGTCTTCTGCTGCCGCAAAAATATGGCAGTCCGTGATTTGTACCAGGCTGACCCGATCCGGGTTGGCCGGTGTGAATTGCCTGGGCTTTGCTTCGACGGGGCTACTCATAGTGATTCCGCTTTAGTTCCATTGACTGACACGCTGCTTCAGGTTCTCGGTAATGCTTACTCCGGGGGTTTATATTGCCACTGGGCCTGGCGTACGCGACCATAGCAATAATCACGATCTGCGACAAATTGACGCTTTACGCTCAAAGGGCCGATCCCGAAGCCACGTTTCAATCAGGTAAAAACTATCCCGGCTCCCGGGCTCGCCAGTCTCTTGACGATGTCCTGGTATAAAAGAGGTAACGAATGGCAAAGGCGTTTCTTATGGCTCCCGTTACTGGCATTATTGGCCGATCATGCATAGCACGGAAAAATTCAGGTTCATACCCTATCGACGCCAGGACATCGTCGAGATGTGCCTGCGTGATCGCGGACTGGAGGCAGACGTCGACGGGTTCCGCCAGCTGAGTTACATGCTGGACCAGGTTTTCCATTTCGAATTTCACCAGGTCATCGAGTCTTTAAAGAACGCTTATGCGGATATTGATCCCGATACCGATACCCGGCGCCCGGATTACCCCGATTCCGAAAAAGCCGGATCCTTCATAACCCTGCTGGACGGGCTGCTCGAAAAGGCCAACTACGAGCGCGTCACCGAAGCGGATCTGAACCAGGCACTCTCCGAGTCGTCGATGTTCAAGATTCGATTACAGGTAGATTTTAACGATTTCTCCGAAGTGTCCCTGTTCGCCCGGGGTCAATCGGTCAGAACCGAGACGATTTCCACCTGGTTCGGACTGCGCAGCAAGACAATCGAATTCATCAACTATGAACGGGTCGTGGTTTACCTTCGAATTCGCGATGGTTATAACTCCAGTCTTGATTCTGATCATTGCCGGCCAGGTGCAACCTATCTCAAAATGTTTCGCAACGTCCCCAGGGCGGACCTGGAAATGCTGTTTCCGAACACGCGGGTGGGAATGCGGTTGCTGGATAAACTCCTGATCGGTGTTCCCGCGGTTGTCAGTGGGGGCATCGTATTGACGACCAAGCTTGGCGCGTCCCTGGTTTTGCTCGGGTCACTGTTCGGTTACTGGCTTGGTGTCAGCAGCCAGCCGGTAGAGTTAAACCAGGCGGCCGTATTAGCCCTGCTGGCCGGCGCCGCAGCACTGGGTGGCTACCTGTGGAAACAGTTCAACAATTTCAAGAACCGGAAAATTCGTTTCATGCAGGCGCTGACACAAAATTTGTACTTTAAGAACCTGGACAACAATGCCGGGGTATTTTATCGACTGGCGAACGATGCCGAAGAAGAGGAGTCCAAGGAAGCCATACTTGCGTATTACTTCTTATTGGTCAGTTCCGCGCCGCTGACCAGGGAAGAACTGGACCGCAATATCGAAACCTGGTTTGAATTCGAATGGCGCTGCAAGGTTGATTTTGAAATCGACGATGCGCTGCATAAGCTGGTGGCGCTGGGCCTGGTTGAAAAATCAGGGGACAAACTGGGTGCCGTGTCGGTGGAACGGGGAATTCGAATCCTGGACCAGCGTTGGGATAATTATTTCGTTGCGGAAAACTGATTTAAGCTAGAATTATCACGATCTAATTTTGGATAACTACTGTGTACATCTTAATCGCTGCCGATGGCCAGCTCTCGCTGGAAGACAGCGACAATATACGTGCTTTTTCAATCGTCGAAGAAGAAAGCGGCGCTGCTGCAACCCGGCTTGAAGCCATTGTCACCTCGTCTGAAGAGCAGCACTACTGGATTGATGCGAATGCGGTCGTAGAACTTTCTGGACGCCAGCATGATCAGCAATGGGTGCAGAAATTCTGGGATATGCTGGCCCAGGTGGAAGCCTACGGCTATTCAGATATGCAAAACAAACGAGTAAAGGCCCACGTGGAACAGGCCTGATGTTGAGATCCGCGTATCTTGTGCTGATGGCACTTTTACTAACGGGCTGCGCCAGTTTCGTCAGTTCCGCGACTTCGAAAATGGCGGATAACATCACGCTCGCGATTCTGAACCAGGACGATCCGGCTACCGTTCGCGATGGAGCACCATCCTATCTGTTAATGATCGATGGTTTGATCGAAGGGGATCCGGAGAATACGAATCTGCTGTTAGCCGGCGCTAAACTCTATGGATCCTACAGTACGGCCTTTGTCGATGATGAGGCGCGGGCGCAGCGCCTGGCGAGCAAATCCCTGTCGTATGCGCGTCGCGCGCTTTGTCTTGAAGCCCGCGAGGTTTGTGAAACGACTGCAAGCAAGCTGGACAAATTCGAGGACAGCCTTGTCGGGACGGGGAAGGGTGAGCTTGCAGTGCTGTACGGTTTTGCCGTCGCGTGGGCGGGCTGGATTCAAATCAATGCCGCGGACTGGAATGCCGTCGCAGACCTGGCAAAGGTTACGGCATTGTTCGAGCAATGTCTGGCTATCGATGAGCGCTACGATGGTGGAGGTGCCCATGTTTACCTGGGTGTGATCAAGTCGCTAAGGCCCGCAGCGCTCGGTGGGGAGCCGGAAGCTGCCCGCGTACACTTTGAACGCGCGATTGAAATCTCCGCGGGACATAATCTGATGGTCAGTGTATTAATGGCTAAACATTACGCCCGCAACGTGTTTGACCAGGAGTTGCACGATTCATTATTGACTTCAGTCATCGCTGCAAATTCCGATTACCCCGGTTATGTACTGAGTAATTCGCTCGCAAAACGGGAGGCAGATCAGTTGCTTGCAGAGTCCGGGGAATTCTTTTAAACGAAACTATGCAGTTTATGCAGGCTCCAATTATCGATATCGGAACATTCAAATGTACAGACTTGTAAATGTATTAAGCATGGCAATCATGTCGATCGTATTCAGTGTCAATGTCGACGCGAAGACGCTTAAGATTGCAACTCTAGCACCCGCCGGGACCACCTGGATGAATGAAATGAAAGCGGGTGCCAAACTGATAAAAGAACGCACCGCGGGTCGAGTCAAGCTGAAATTTTACCCGGGTGGCGTGATGGGTAACGACCGGAGCGTTCATCGCAAAATTAAAATCGGGCAACTCCATGGTGGTGCTTTTACCCCGGGTGGACTGGCGCAGGTTAACACCAGCATTCAGGCTCTGGGCTTGCCGATGATGTTTCAGTCGTATGACGAAATCGATTACGTGCGTCGTAGAATGGACCCGGTCATAAAAAAAGAAATGGAGTCCAGCGGATTTGTGCTACTGGGTATCTCCGAGGGGGGATTTGTCAGGATCCTGTCGAAGAAACCAATGCAGGATCTGGAATCGATTCGCGGCAGCAAGGTTTGGATCCCCGAGGGTGACCGGATCGGGCAGATTGTTTTCAAAGCGCTTGGGATAACCCCGGTCTCTTTACCGATTTCCGATGTTTTTACGGGTTTGCAGACAGGATTAATTGAGACCGTGGCGGTCAATCCGACCGCGGCCATAGCCTTTCAATGGCATACCAGTACCTCGTATATGACCGAATTCCCGATTACGTACCTGATCGGCGTCATAGCGATTCAGAAAAAAGTGTTTAACCAACTAACCGCTGCTGACCAGGAAATCGTCCGCGAGGAGATAGGCAAGGTATTTAGCCGTCTTGATGTGCTAAATCGCAGTGATAACCAGGCCGCCAAAGCAGCGCTGAAAAATCAGGGTATCTCTTTCGTGGCGCCGAGTCCCGGTGAAGTTGAACGCTGGAAGTCCATATCGGATAGCGCGATTGACCAAATGGTTGAAACCGGTGTAATTTCGGAAAAAATCGTCGGTCAGGTCAGAGGACATTTACAAAGTTTCCACGATAGCCAGTAGCCGATGCGAACCTGGATAAAGCGACTTCATCAGGTAGAAGATGCCTTGCTGGTCTTGTTGCTGACTACGATGATCGTACTCGCCGGTACGCAGATCCTGTTGCGAAATTTCTTTGATTCAGGAATTGTCTGGATCGATCCCTTACTCCGGGTGCTAGTGCTTTGGCTGGGACTGCTGGGTGCCACGGTTGCCACCCGAAACAACAAGCATATCAGCATTGATCTGTTGTCCCGGTTTCTCAAGCGCGATATCTATTGCCTGGTTCAATCGGTGGTAGCGCAAATCAGCGCCTGGACCTGCCTCGTAATCGCCTGGTACGGCTTAACTTGGATAAGACTTGACTATGAAGACGGCACGACCTCATTTGCGGGAATCCCCGCTTGGATGCTGGAAGTCGTCATCCCGGCAGCATTTGCGTTAATCGGATTGCGCTATTTTGTAAAATCGGGTTTCTGGGCGAGGCAATGTTTGCGGCACCTGAAGGTTGAGAAGGGCATGGCAGAATGAGTGTCGCAGCGCCAATATTACTGTTGCTGGCAATTCTGCGGACACCGTTGTTTGTCGTTATCGCCCTGAGTGCGATGATCGGATTTTATGGCCTGGATGTCGATCTGTCGGTCATTAGTATCGAGGTTTACCGGCTCGCTGAAATGCCGGTATTGCTCGCGATCCCATTGTTTACCTTTGCCGGATATTTGTTGGGCGAGAGCAAGGCTTCCACGCGCCTGGTCAACCTGACTAACAGTCTGCTCGGCTGGATGCCGGGCGGTTTAGCGATCGTGGCTATTTTTGCCTGCGCTCTTTTTACCGCGTTTACCGGTGCTTCGGGTATAACCATAGTTGCGTTGGGCGGTTTGCTATACCCGGCGTTGAAGCAGGCCGGGTACCTTGAAAATTTTAACCTGGGACTACTGACCAGCTCCGGCAGCCTGGGGCTTTTGTTCGCGCCGTCGTTGCCATTAATCCTGTATGGCGTCGTGGCACAGCAAATGGACCTGGATCAACCCGTTAGTATCAGTGATCTGTTCCTCGCCGGTATTTTCCCGGGCCTGTTGATGCTGGTCATGCTCTCTTTATACTCGATGATGCAACCCAGGGATCGCAGTCGGCGCGAACCCTTTAACCTGCAAACCGCGATTGCCGCGATTCTCGCGGCAAAATGGGAGATTCCACTGCCATTCCTGGTACTGGGTGGTATCTATGGCGGCTATTTTGCGGTTTCCGAAGCCGCCGCGGTTACCGCTGTCTACGTCCTGGTTGTGGAAGTGTTAATCATGCGGGAGATAAAGTTCTCTGAGCTGCCGGACATCATGCGTGACGCGATGATGCTGGTCGGCGGTATTATGATTATTATCGGTGTCTCCCTGGCCTCAACCAACTACCTGATCGATGCCGAAATCCCAATCCGGATGTTCGAATTTATCCAGTCGCATATCGATGAAAAACTGACATTTTTGATCTTGTTGAATCTGTTTTTACTGGTCCTTGGCATGATGCTCGATATTTTTTCGGCCATTGTCATCATTGTTCCAATTTTACTGCCGATCGCCGTGGGTTACGGAATTCATCCGGTACACCTCGGGATCATCTTCCTTGCCAATATGCAGCTGGGTTACTTCACGCCACCGGTTGGGATGAACCTGTTTATCGCCAGTTATCGCTTTGATAAACCGGTGATGTCCCTGTACGTTGCCACCATACCGTTTTTCGTGGTGTTGCTGGTTGCAGTACTAATCATCACCTACTGGCCAACGCTGAGCCTGGCACTGTTAGCCGATTAGGTTGTTACCTATTTTTCTTTGGCAAGGCTCAGGGGCGGAAGTATTTGAAGCAGTTCGGTTTTATGATTTCCCATCCCCGGTTCAATATGTCGAGGATCGACGGGTCCAGCGGCGCATGATTGCAAGCCTGCATGTTTTGCGCCAGATGCTCGATCCGGCTGGCGCCGAGTATGATGCCGTCAGCTTGAGCATCGTCGAGCAAGGAATGGTTCACCAGCCAGCTCAAGGCGACCTCGACGGGTTTTAGATCGAGTTCCCGGCAGGTAGATTGAAGTTCCTGCAGCACACTGAAGTAATCATGCTTCCAGTAGCGGTCGAGATAACCACGCTCTACGTTAAACCTCCCGCTGTCAGGTATGTCGTCCATGGACAGGTGTTTACCGGTTAGCATGCCACCCGCCAGCGGATTGTAGGCGTTAAAGCGCATGCCATAGTTGCGCAGGCACGGAAACAATTCGCGCTCCACGTCCCGCGTCAGGGCGTTGTACATCCCCTGGTAAACCGTCGGTTGCATCCAGCCGTTGTGACGACAGATTTCGACCACCTCGGCAACTTGCCACGAAGCGTAGTTGCTCAGACCGAAATGCCTGAACTTCCCCAGTTGAAACAACTCGTAACAGCTCTCCAGCGTCTGCGCTACTGGCGTATTCAGGTCGGGTGAATGCAGGTACAGCAGGTCGACCCGGTCGGTGCCAAGCCGCTGCAGGATTTCCGCCATCTGCTGTTTGACCTGGGCTGGCTGCAGCCCGTTGTCATTCCACGGATTTATTTTAGAGGCTATGTAAAGTTTGTCGCGTGCCTCCGGAGGTAACAGCCTGCCGAGCATTTCCTCGGTACGACCCTCGCAGTAGATGTGCGCGGTATCGATCTCACTGTTCCCGGCCCCGGTGAATTGCCGCAGCATCTTTTGTGCAGTGTCCTGGTCGACCTGGTCACCGAAAGTCATGGTACCGAGAATCTGTTTCATATCGTTTGCCGTTTCACGAAAGTACTGGATGAGGATTAATTCGCCGTGTAGCCGCCGTCGACCATGTAGATCCCGCCAGTGCAATAGGCGGCAGCATTGGAAGACAGGTAGACCGCAAGTCCAGCAAGATCTTCGGGCTGGCCGATTCGA
>JAOTYD010000013.1 GCA_029862005.1 Gammaproteobacteria bacterium
CCTCTCGCCCGGCAGATCGTTTTCGATTGGATCGAGGACCGGATGCGCGAAGGGGAACGATGACAATCCGTGAGAGTCGGCTTTGGGTCGGTTATTGCCGCTGATCAATCGAATTTGAGCGTCAGCTTTCTCAATAGCGGACTCTCATCGAATCCTGATGGGAGGCAATCTTCAGCCAAGAGCGGACACTTGATAATCAGGGGCTGCTAGTGATCGTGAGTTTTTGGATACCGCACTTAAACAAGATCACGCGTAAAATGCCCTTTAAACCACTTGAGAGGATTTATTAACGGCCAATGGTGGATCTTTATTGTGAAAGAGTAGACTCTGGCTTCTGGGCGGAACCAGTCAACGCCTTGACCAATATCGGTTTTGTCTTTGCGGCGTGGTTTATATGGCGCATCGTGGCGCGCGGGCAAGTGCACAGCTCGAGTATCGCTGCGATTGTCGGCGTGATAGCGGCTATCGGTATTGGAAGTTTCCTGTTTCATACAATGGCAACACCGCTTACGCGATGGCTGGATATCATTCCCATTTTCGTGTTCCAGCTGTTATACATCGGATTTTATACTCGCCGGATTATCAATCTGCCCATGGCAGTTATTGGCATCTTACTAATCGTGTTTGTGGCAGCATCTGTCTATGGTAGGCAATTTCCGGACGTCATTAACGGCTCGCTGATATACGCGCCTGCTTTGCTGGTAATTTTTGTTCTGGGTTTATACCACTACCAGAGTCAGAAGGTGGAGCGCACCTTGTTACTCGTTGCCGCCAGTGTGTTCTTGCTTTCGATATTTTTCCGTTCTATCGATAACATGATTTGTTCCCAGTTTGCATTAGGAACCCATTTCCTGTGGCATATTCTAAATGCGTTGGTTATATACTTGGCAATGCGTGCTCTAATTTCAAACTTATCGTCTGGGCCCAGGTCGGTTTCTCACTAACCATTCCGAGGATAGCTCCTTAATCTTTATTTTGGAACGTTTCGTTTTCGATTTTTATTTTTATAGGGTAGATCTTCAATACATCTACCATAAAGATCTTTATCCCAATATAAAGGCCCGATATT
Source organism: Gammaproteobacteria bacterium (assembly GCA_029862005.1). Lineage (NCBI taxonomy): Bacteria > Pseudomonadati > Pseudomonadota > Gammaproteobacteria > Gammaproteobacteria bacterium. The sequence goes on from JAOTYD010000013.1 coordinate 1,070, forward strand.
GTTAAAAGCGAGGCTATAAATCCGTAGTTGGCACCGATTTTATAAATCAGAAGACCCGCGGCAACGAACATAAGACAATAATAACAAACGTCTAATAAAAAATTGCGAAGCCCAAAGTAACCAGATATACAGCCATCCTCTACAGGCATTCCATAATGAACTGGAAATGGAATGCCACCAACACAAATATCAGGATTTCTTTTGTAAGCTACCATCGGATTCACAAACCAACCTACCAATACACCAAGCACGGCGGCCAGCGTGATCGTTATTGATAGCCAAGTTGTTTCTGAATGCTGCAACCGTTCGTAAAGAGTGCTCCATACATAATAGATAAGCATCGGCAAGATAACGAGCGATCCAATAACAACATACCTCACCTTATCAAGTTGTATTCGTGGGGTTTTCATGAACTACTCGTATATTGCCCCATTGAAATTATTTCACGATCCATGGTATGCCTAATTCATGGATTTGAGGGTAAAAGTTGCTCGAACTATTCGTTTCACAAAATTAATGGGATCATAAGCATCGAATAGCCATACTGATGCGTATCAATTTCCCTTTAGATGGGAGTCTCCTTTGGGTCGTTTTCTGCCGCCCATCAAAGATTTCCCAGCGTCTGCTTTTCGGAATTGAGGCTTAAACTCGGGCTAATTGAAACTCTCTAATTCCCTCGAAAACAGCCCTGACCTCTCGCGAAGGCGCCAGGCAAAAAGTTCGATATGTGTCCACGATGGGGAGCCAAACACCAAAAAGCCGGTTGAGCATGCCCAACCGGCTTTTCTCGTTCCTGGCGACGTCGGGTAAATCTTAGCGGAGTCCGGAGACGTCACCCTTATCCGGAAACGCCTTTACCACCTGCCATCAGGCCGCACCCGACATTTCCCTGCCGGTATGGCACATTTTCCTGACTTGCATCATTTCATTCCGACCCAATTGCATTTAAATACCGGTAACCAGAGATTCTAATACTGGATAAATGACAGTCACCCGACCGCAAACGGCCGATACAGATATCGTCTTCAACACCCGTGGTATCACCAAGGTCTACCAGATGGGCGAAGTGCAGGTTCACGCCTTGCGCGGCATCGACCTGGAACTGTATGAAGGCGAATTCATCGTTCTGTTGGGGCCATCGGGGAGCGGTAAATCAACGCTGCTGAATATCCTCGGCGGCCTGGATGTGCCCAGCAGCGGCACGGTGCAATACCAGGATCACGATCTCAGCACCTTCAGGGAATCGGTGCTCACCCGTTATCGGCGCGAACACGTCGGCTTCGTATTCCAGTTTTACAACCTGATCCCCAGCCTGACCGCGCGCGAGAACGTCGCGCTGGTCACCGAGATTTCCAGTAGGCCCCTGCCGCCCGACGAGGCACTCGAACTCGTCAACCTGAGTGACCGCGCGGAACATTTTCCGGCGCAGTTATCGGGTGGCGAACAGCAGCGCGTGGCCATCGCCCGTGCGATTGCCAAGCGACCGGACGTATTACTGTGCGACGAGCCGACCGGCGCGTTGGATATCAGGACCGGCATCGTGGTGCTGGAGGCGTTGGCGAAAGCCAACCGGGAACTGGGCACCACCACCGTGGTGATCACACACAACGTCGCGATCGCCGATATGGCAGACCGTGTAATCCATCTTAGCGATGGCAAAATTTCGAATATCGAGATCAACTCGCAGAAAAAAGCGCCTGCGGAATTGAGCTGGTAAAAAGATGAGAGCACTGAACCTCAAACTCTGGCGCGACCTTTGGCATTTGCGCGGCCAGTCCCTCGCCATCATCGCGGTGATGGCCAGCGGGGTTGCCTGCTTTCTCATGTTCATGAGCACGCTGGACTCGTTGCTGCTGAGCCGCGACTTGTATTACAGCGAAAACCGTTTCGCCGACATCTTCGTGCCGATCAAGCGCGCGCCGGAATCGGTCGCCCGGCTAATCGCAACGATCGATGGCGTAGACAAGGTCGATACCCGCGTTGTGGCACCCCTGACGATCGACATCGAAGGTTTTCCCGAACCTGTCGTCGGCACCGTAACCTCCATTCCGGACAACGGCGAATCCCTGCTCAACCAGCTCTACCTGCGTGCCGGGCGGCTGATCGATCCCGGACGCAACGACGAAATCATCATCAGCGAATCCTTTGCCAAAGCGCACGACTTCAAGCCGGGCGATCAGCTGCATGTCATCATCAAGGGCAAGCGCAAACAACTGCGTATCGTCGGCACCGGCGGATCCCCTGAATTCGTTCACCAACTGCGCCCCGGCGGCATGTTTCCCGACTACGAACGCTACGGCATCCTGTGGATGGGCCGTACGGCGCTGTCACACGCCTACGAAATGCAGGGCGCATTCAATTACGCGGTGCTGACGCTGACGCGCGACGCCGATGAACAAACCGTGATGGACCGTATCGACGAGCTCCTGGGGCGTTATGGCGGCATCGGCTCCTTTGCCCGTGAGCACCAGCCCTCGCATCGGTTCCTCGCGCAGGAACTCGAACAGCTGGAAAACCTGTCCGGTATCTTTCCGATTATATTCCTGGGCGTGGCAGCCTTCCTGCTGAACGTCGTCGTCACCCGCCTTGTCGGCACCCAGCGCGAGCAGATCGCGGCCCTGAAAGCGTTCGGCTATGCGAACACTACCGTCGCTTCGCATTACCTGCAGATGGTCATGCTTATCGTACTGGCCGGTGTCGTGCTCGGTATTGCAGCCGGCGCCTGGCTCGGCGTGATGCTCAGCGAAATCTTTGTGGAATATTTCCGGCTGCCGTTCGTGCATTTCGAAATGCATCCACTGCGCATAATCCAGGCCGGCCTGATCACTGTCGTCGCGGGTCTGCTGGGCACACTGGCCGCGGTGCGTGCCACTGTGCGCCTGAAACCGGCCGAAGCCATGCGCCCGGAAGCGCCGACCGTCTACCGCACATCGTTGATAGAAGAAATGGGGTTGAAGCGTGTGTTCTCGACACCCACCCGCATGATTTTGCGTAATCTCGGCCACAAGCCGGTCAAGTCGCTATTGTCGGTGCTGGGGATCGCGCTGGCTGTCGGTATGCTGATGACCGGCCGCTTCCAGGAAAACAGCACCAACTACATGGTGGACATGCACTACGGTCTGTCGCAACGCGATGACCTGTCAGTCGGATTCAACGAGGCGACTTCGCACCGCGCACTCACCGAACTGCAAAGCCTGCGCGGCGTCGAGTATGGAGAACCGGTGCGCACGTTACCGGCGCGACTGCGTTTTGAGCACCGCGAGTATCGGGTCTATATCTCGGCGTTCGAACCGGGGACGACGATCAAGCGCCTGGTCGATAGCGATCTCAATATTGTCGAACTGCCGCGCGACGGCATCGTACTGAACGAATACCTGGCCGAGGAAATCCTCGGTATCGAGACCGGCGAACTGCTTACGGTCGAAATTCTGGAAGGCAGCATGCCGGTTCGACGGATTCCCGTGGCTGCACTGATCCGCCAAGACCTCGGTGTCGGCGCCTATATGGACCTGGACGCTCTCAACCGCCTGATGCAGGAAGGCGACGTCATCTCGGGTGCCTATCTCTATATCGATGATCGCTACGCTAACGAGATTTACCAGCATCTGAAGGACCGGCCGAGAATCGTCGGTTCCGTGATCCGAACCCAGGAGATCGATAACTTTCACCGCACCATGGACGAAACCATGCTGTTCTGGACCTTCGTGGCGACCCTCTTTTCCGTTGTTATCGCGGTGGGCGTGGTCTACAACAGCGCGCGCATCACGCTGACAGAGCGCAGCCGCGAACTGGCCAGCCTGCGCGTACTGGGTTACACGCGTGGCGAAATCTCTTATATCCTGCTCGGCGAACTGGCATTGCTGACCCTAACAGCCATGCCGCTGGGCCTGTGGTTCGGGCACGAGCTGTGCCGTTATATCGCCGCCAGCATTGGCAACGAAATGTACCGCGTACCCCTGGTTCTCGAGCCTTCCACCTATGCTTTTGCCGCGCTGGTGGTATTGATTGCCGCCGCCGTTTCAGCCTTGCTGGTGCGGCGCCGGCTGGACGAACTCGACCTGATCGAAGTATTGAAAACAAAGGATTAACTATGAACGTACAATGGCAAAGACGCATCACCTGGCTGACCGTACTGTTGCTAATCGTGGCTGCACTGGCATATGGATTCAGGCCCCAGCCACGCCTGGTCGATATCGCCGAGGCGAAACGCGCGCCCATGCAGGTCACCATCCAGGAGGAGGGCAAGACCCGCGTAATCGATCGCTATATAATCACCGCGCCGGTCGCCGGCACCACCTGCCGCGTCGACCTGGAAGTGGGCGACCTCATCGAGAAAGACGAAACTCTCGTCAATATCAACCCGCTGCAATCGCAAGCGCTCGACCCTCGTAGCCGGGCCGAGGCACGCGCCCGGGTTTCCGCTGCGGAAGCCTCGTTGCACGCCGCCGAACAGAACGTCAGCGTCGCGCGTGCCGAAGCCGACCTGGCCGTCACGGAACTGGCGCGACTCGAGCCGCTCGTGGAAGCGGGTCACATCTCTGCAGAAAGGCTCGACCAGGCCAGAGCAGTCAAGCGCGGCACTGAGGCCAGACTGCGCTCCGCCTTGTTCGCCGTGGACGTCGCCAAATACGAACTCGAGGCGGCGCGCACGGCGCTGCGTTACACGGGAAACACGTCGTCGGATCCAGAAGATATCGTGCGGGTGGCCGCGCCCGTCACCGGCAGGATTCTCAAACTGCATCAGGAATGTGAAGGCGTGGTCAGCCGCGGCCAGCCCCTGCTGGAAATCGGCGATACCCGCTCGCTGGAAATCGAGACCGATGTCCTCTCCGCGGACGCGGTGAAGATCAAACCGGGAATGCCCGTCCTGTACGAGCGCTGGGGTGGCGAAAAACCGCTGACCGGCCGAGTGCGGCGCGTGGAGCCGGTCGGTTTCACCAAGATCTCCGCCCTGGGCGTGGAAGAACAACGCGTGCTGATCATCTCCGACATCACCTCGGACGCCGAACGATGGCAAACCCTCGGCGATGGTTACCGTGTCGAGTCACGCTTCATACTCTGGGAAAACGAGGACGTGTTGCAAATTCCGGCCAGCGCCCTGTTTCGTATCGATGATCAATGGGCTCTATTTGTCATGGAAAACAACAAGGCCAAACGGCGCGGGGTCAAAGTCGGGCAACGTAACGGACTGTCCGCACAGATACTGGAAGGCCTGGCGGAGGGTGACGCCGTGATTACACATCCGGACAAAACGATTGAAGATGGCATCGGAGTGAAACAAAGATGAGAATAAATGTAATCAGTCATTCGTGGCTTGCGCCCTATTGTTTCCCATGGTCGAGGGCTGCCTGAAGCCATTGGTAGACACCCGGTCGGCAAGTCTTGCGTTGCAAAGCGGATGTCGAGCCCGGTGCTGGTTGAGCGTACGGGTGAATTCGGCCCACCCGCTTCCAGCGGAATATAAAGCTCCTTTTCCGGTCGGTTACAGCTGCTATTCGAAAAAAAGCACGATGTCAGTTTTTCCGTTCGAGTATCTGCTTCAGGATAATTAAAAACTTGCGGTAATCTCGAAAACTGCCCGGATTTCTGGTGAAGGCGCCAGGCAAAAAGTTCGATAGGTGACCACGACGGGGACCCAAACACCAAAAAGCCGGTTGGGCATGCTCAACCGGCTTTTTTTATTCATCTGATAACGATTATTTACTAACCCAGATTGTTGGGGTCCCCACCATCGACAATTTGCCTTTAACCTGTCTGGAATGGTTGCTGTTTCACGTGATAGGATCGGTAAAGTGTTAAAACCGTTGGAAAATCGATCATCACTGCTTTACCCTTCCATGCAAGATAACCTCCAGCCACTTCTTACTGCCGTTCAGCGTAATTGCCATATTTCTGATGCACGGCACGCCGGTGATTACACCCTGTGTGTATATCTCCTTAAGATGAGGGAATATTTCCGCTGGGAGATGGGTTATGCGTTTCACGACAACCTGCCTGACGGCGATCTCGGCGACTGGCTAAAAGAGCGCGAACTCTACTGGCAAACCATTGAAGACGAGTCTTTTGCCAATTTACCGATCGCCGGCGACAGTTATGATCCCTTCGACATCGACGCGCTAAACGTGGCGTTGAATCCGCACGGACTGATTTATAGCGGTGGATTCGGTTACAAACACACGCCGCATTTTTTCCTCGGTAGGCTGGGACATATCGAAAAGCAAGCCGACTTTACCATCCTCCTATCGGAAAACGAGTACGCACGGGATTTGACGGCCCCGCCAGCAATGACGCGCAACGGCACGATCTTCGTCCGGCGCGAGTCTCTGCGACGCATGATCTGGGAAAAGATCGAGGAATGGCAGTGGAACCGGCAAGAAAACGCGATGGCCCGCGCAATTCGCGGCTTCGACTTCGAACATAACACCGAGACCGCGCTCGAGAATATGACCGATTCGGTGCTCGACTCGGCGCTGTTGCATGAAAAGGGAGAAGTGCTTGCGGGAAAGCGGCTGGGGCCGGAATGGGAGCAGATGCTTGCCGACCTGCCGCGATCGAAAACCGAAATCATGATCCGCGCCGTGCGCGATAATCTTGCCGACTCGCTGACGACGCTTCCCGTCCTGCTTCGTAAAGGAGACGACCCCTCATTGCACTTTTTCTTTGCGAATCTTACGAATATGCGCAAGGAACTTTTTCCGTCGCTTACGCGGTCTTATGAAAACTGGGTAACAACTGGCAAACGCAACGGTATCGAGGCGCTGGTATCGGCGAGCGAGAACCACTGGAACAGGCTTGCAAACCAGGTGCTCGTTACGTATCGAAAGAATTCCGATGATTTTTCCGACCGGCTAAATGACCTGATTGAAAATAACAAATTCTAGAATTGCCTAAAGGGTACTAGCGCAGCTCAGGCGGTTTCCCGGGGATGGCCGGGCGATTAATATTCCAGGACATCGTAATTCTGGGGCGAATATGGCTATGTGGCATGCAATAGTCACCCTTGCGATATATATTGACCCAGCACTGGTCGACCACTGCCTGGTCGAAATCAAGGCCATTGACGAAAAAAGCAATGGCGCGCGCATGAACCAAATCGGCTTCGGGCACATTCCAGCGATCGATATGGTCTATTTTTGTTCCACAACCTCCGCGCATAAGCTGGATCAAAAAATCGGGATCGTTTTCGAGATCTAGAATCGCCTTCGCCAGGTTTTCGTTTAAATTTGAGGGACCTTCGAATATTGTGGAATGTACTTTGGTTTCAGCATTTACGTAGGGGAAAACGTGCTGGTCCGAAGGCTAAACTTCTGCCGGCTCCTGATTTATGACAACCACTTTTTCTAGTTCAGATTCTTCCATTTTATTGGCCATAAGATTTCGAACTTTGAAGCTTTGATAAACGAAGCACAAGAATAATAAAGTGGGTGAGCAGACATTCTATTGACAATCGAACTTCTGCAAACGATCAATTTTTACATCTGAGCAATAAAAAATCCCGCGGTGGCGGGGCGTACGGGTTGGAAATGTCATACACCGAAATGCAATACATTAGCTAGTCAGCTTTGAGGCTCTCGGCCAATGACAACAGGGCTGCTTTCAGTTCTTCATCTTCAATCCAGTCCGCGTTACGCCGAATCGCCCTGATCGATTCAGCACTGACTGCGCGCGGTTCACGCGCGGTTTGAATTTTATCAATCTTTAACAGCGAATCCGGAACGGTGCGGAATTTCAAAGCCTGCTCGAGGTGAAAGGTTTCCCGCAACTGCTGCGCGATCTCCCCGCTATGCAAACGCAGGTAGTTCGCCACCATCGGGCTGCTCGCGGCAATCACGATTTCATGCCGATTGACGTTCAGCAGCGTTACTGCCTGGTTCACCGATTCGGGCAGGTTCTGTTCCAGGAAATGCTGGATCTCGGGCCCGAGGCGAGTAACCTCTTCAAACCCGGCCGGCAGCACCGACTGGCAAAGCCTTGATAATTTCTTCGATCCCATCAGGCCCTGCGTCGCTGGCGCTTCGGACGATGCGTTTCGCGGCTTTTCCTGCCCAGGTCGAGACGCCGATAAACCCGGGTCACCACTTCTTCATCCAGTAATCGCGACTTACCGGGCTTTAACCACTTCGGCAGCCTGAACTGGTCATAGCGCACCCGGGTCAGGCGGCTCACCTCGACCCCAACCGCTTCCCAGAGGCGTCGCACCTCGCGGTTGCGTCCTTCCTTTAAAACCACGTGATACCAGTGATTGCTGCCGCTACCGCCGGAATCGATAATATCTTCAAAATGGGCCATGCCATCTTCAAGCTGAACACCATCGCGCAGCTGCTGCAGCATTTCATGACTGACGGCACCGTGCACGCGCACCGCATACTCGCGTTCTACCTCGAAAGACGGATGCATGAGGCGATTCGCGAGTTCACCATCGTTGGTAAATAACAGCAGTCCGCTGGTATTGATGTCGAGCCGCCCGATACTGACCCAGCGACCCTGGTTCAGACGCGGCAAATTCCTGAACACGTCATCGCGTCCCTCGGGGTCCGAGCGCGTGCAGACCTCGCCCACCGGCTTGTGGTACATCAGGATCTTTGGTTTGGCAACGTGACGCTGCAGGCGCAGCAGCTTGCCATCGATCGCGATCTTTTCGCGGCCGTTGATCTGATCGCCCGGTTTAGCGGTTTTGCCGTTGACGCTGATGCGCCCCTGCTGTAGCAGCGCGTCAATATGGCGCCGCGAACCGGCACCCTGGTTGGCTAAATATTTCTGTATGCGCTCCATCGCGCGATTATACAGCAGGCCAGAGCCGCGCCCTAAGTTAATGTCATCCCGCGGCTCGACCGGGCCGCGTAGGTCGCGGGATCCAGTATTTAATGCACTGCAACTCCTCCCTGGAAACCGCGTTATCCAGGGATTATCTAATTGGCGTCCCTGACTCAGATAACATTCTGACACTGGTTACCGTGGGCGGAATACATTTTTGCCCGCAAAAATTTTTTCCGCCCACCCTTGTATCATCATGCTCAAAAAAGTTGATTACCGCGCAGCCGGTACTAGCGATGGAGGGAATGCCTTGCAGGTCAGTTAATGGCCCAGCGCTGGCCGATGCCAGTCGAGGATTCGGAGATCAGGGTTTTCGCATTGCTGTCGAGCTTGAGGTCGAGAATCGTCGCCGAGTCCGGCTGCACCTTGTGTTTGACTTTCGGTTTCCAGGTTTCGCGGCGTTTACCGCTAGCAACATCCCAGATATCGATCGCCTTGGCCGCCCGGCCGGTCGCGAGCGTACGGTTGTCATCCGAAAAGTCGGCCGAGACCAACGTCATCCTGACTTCATCGAGACGCGACACCAGTTCACCCTTGCCGCGCGTCGTGTAAACACGTGCGTCACCGATATGGGCATTCGCGAGCGCAAGTTCACCGTCATCGGACAGCGCAACCAGCGAGATCTTGTACTCCAGGTTCTTCGACCAAAGATGTTCACCATTGCTCAAATCCCACAGACTGGCGTGCCAGTCATCGGCGCCGGTCAACGCGAAGCGACCATCCTTCGAAAGCGCCACGCTGGTAACCTTCTCGTGATGGGCAAACACGAAGCGCATCTCGCCTTCGATCATATCGAAATAAACCGCCTGGTTGTCCTTGCTGCCGATCAGCGCGAAACGACCGTTCGCCGACACTGCGACATCGGTCAGGTTGGGCCAGGTCCAGTAACCGGTAAGACGTCCCGACTCCACTGCCCAGCGCGCAATCGAATTTTGTTCAATCGTGACCAGCACATTTCCGAGCTCCGAGAATGCAGCGGCAATAACACCGCCTTCACCACCTTCTTCGTGCTGAACGCTGTACTTGACCCGGTTGGTTTGTAAATCCCAGACCCGGGCAAATCCGCCAATTTCACCGGTCAGCAGGTACTTGCCATCGGGGCTGATAGCAGCGCCGTAGGAACCGGTGTCGGCATGCACCCAGGTATCGAGCGCCTGTTTTTGCTCACTGCAGGCAGTCAGCAAGGCGCAAATAGTTATTAGACTAACAAGGCATCGCATCTACCCGATTATAGATGCTAATTGGCGGCTGCCTCGATTTTTTCCTCGAACGAAAATTCAGGATTGAACTGGTCGATGTCACGAATTTCAGCCAGCGTCGGCAACTCGTTGAGCGACTTCAGGTTGAAGTAATCGAGAAACGCGTTGGTGGTACCATACAGTGTCGGCCTGCCCGGGACTTCCTTGTGCCCCAGCGATTTAACCCAGTCGCGTTCTTCCAGCGTCCTGATGATGTTGGTACTGACGCTGACACCCCGGATATCCTCGATTTCGCCGCGCGTGATCGGTTGACGGTAAGCGATCAGGGCCAGCGTTTCCATCAGCGCGCGCGAGTAGCGCGGTGGCTTTTGCTCCCACAGGCGCACCACCCAGGTTTCGAAATCGGCCTTGACCTGGAATCGAAATCCCGAGGCGACCTGTTTCAACTCGAAACCACTGCCGTCGTATTTTTCCTGCAGTTGCTGGATTGCCTGGCGAATCTCATCCTTGCCGGGCTGCTCAATATCGCCGGCAAACAAATCAGACATCTGGTTGACCGATAGCGGTTTATCGCTGGCCGCAAACAGGGCTTCGAGGATGGCTTTGAGTTTTTCGATTTGCATAATTTATGATCTGGCTTTGACGTAGATCGGGCCATAGGGCTCGGTTTGCACAAGATCGATCAGCGATTCCTTGAGCAGCTCAAGAATCGCGACGAAACTGACAACGACGCCCATACGCCCTTCGGCTGGATTGAAAAAGTCATTAAAGCTGGTGAAATCGTCGGCCGAGATACGACCCAGCACGATCACCATGCGTTCACGCACCGACAGCGGCTCACGATCGACATGATGACTGGCAAACTGCTCGGCGCGGTTGACGACGTCGCGAAACGCACTCATCAGGTCATTCAGATCGACCGTCGGTAGCGCCAGCTTGACCTTGAACTTGGGAATATCGATGTGGGTCGGATGGATTTCGCGTTCCATTCGATCGAGCCCATCGAGGTCTTCCGCCGCCTGTTTAAACTGCTCGTATTCCTGCAGGCGTCGAATCAGCTCGGCACGCGGGTCTTCCTCGTCCTGCGATTCCGTGGGTCGCGGCAGCAGCATACGCGACTTGATTTCGGCCAGCATCGATGCCATCACCAGGTATTCCGCGGCCAGTTCGAGTTCGAGATTGTCCATCAGGTGGATGTATTCCATGTACTGCCGGGTGATCGCGGCTATGGGTATATCGAGGATATCGATATTCTGGCGCTTGATCAGGTAGAGCAACAGATCGAGAGGCCCTTCGAAAGCCTCGAGAAATACCAGCAGCGCGTCGGGCGGGATATAGAGATCCTGCGGAATAACGGTCAGCGGCTCGCCCTCAACCAGGGCAAACGGCATTTCCTCCTGGATCGATGTACTACTGGTGAAAACTTTTTCCATGGTTTTATCGATACTACCTGCGCCCGGTTAATCCCATGACCTTGCGCACTTCTTCGATGGTATCCTGCGCAACGTCACGAGCGGCCTCGCAGCCTTCGTTGATGATGCTGTCGACCCCGGAAAGATCGCCCAGGTATTCCTTGACACTCTGCTGTATCGGTTTTAACTCCTCGACGATTGAATCGATGACGTATTGCTTGCAGTCGATGCAGCCGATCGACGCCGTTCTGCAACCCTCTCCAAGTTTTTGCTTGGTCGCTTCATCGGTATAGACCTCGTGAAACTCCCACACCGGGCATTTGTCCGGGTCTCCCGGATCCGTGCGCCGCACGCGTGCCGGGTCGGTCGGCATGGTTTTGATTTTCTGGGTAATGCTGTCCTTGTCTTCGCGCAATGCGATCGTATTGTTATAGGACTTCGACATTTTCTGCCCGTCAGTCCCGGGCATTTTTGACGACACGGTCAGCAGGGCCTGCGGTTCCGGCAGGATAATGCGTCCCTCGCCATCGAGGTAGCCCAGCAGTCGTTCGTGGTCACTCAAACTGATGTTCTGTTGCGATTCCAGCAACGCGTGACCAATCGACAGTGCCTCGCTATCACCCTGCTCCTGGTAGCGCTTGCGTGCATCCTGGTAAAGCCTGGCGTTTTTCTTGCCCATCTTATTAATCGCGGCGCTGACCTTGTTTTCAAAATCAGGTTCGCGACCATAGAAATGATTAAAGCGGCGTGCAACCTCGCGCGTCAGCTCGACATGAGCGACCTGGTCATCGCCCACCGGCACAAAGCCGGCCTTGTACATCAGGATATCCGCGCTCTGCAGCAACGGGTAACCGAGAAAGCCATAGGTCGATAAATCCCTATCGTTAATCTTTTCCTGCTGATCCTTGAAGCTGGGCACACGTTCAAGCCAGCCCAGCGGTGTAATCATCGACAATAACAGGTGCAGTTCGGCGTGTTCCGGGATGCGTGACTGGATAAACAGGGTTGCCGTGCCCGGATTCACGCCGGCGGCAAGCCAGTCGATCACCATATCGCGCGTGCTCTCGGCGATAATCGATGGATCCTCGTAATGCGTCGTGAGCGCATGCCAGTCCGCAACGAAGTAAAAACACTCGTAGCTGTGTTGTAGTTCGATCCAGTTTTTCAAGACGCCGTGATAGTGGCCTAGGTGCAACAACCCGGTAGGACGCATGCCCGACAGCACGCGGTTGTTTTGACTAATGGTATTCAATAATGATGATCCGGTTTATAGAGGCCCGGCTTGAATTATACTGACAAGCCAGGCCACAAACCATGATTTTAACATGTCATCCTGCGGTAATTGGAATAGACCACCGCTCATGGGCACAACCAGGAAAACGGCCCTGTCTCCCTACTCCAGGAACGAAATCTCGCCGCGCCCATGCCTCAGGATTTCAGGCTGTCCGTCGATCAGGCTGATGACCGTGGTCGGCTCGACACCGCAGAAACCGCCGTCGATGACCAGGTCGACCTCGTGTTCATAGATTTCGCGAATTTCGGCAGCATCGTCCAGCGCCTGCTGCGCGCCCGGCGGAATCAGCGTGCTACTCATGATGGGCTGTCCGAGTTCCGTCAGGATCGCCTGCACGATATAGTTATCGGGCACGCGCACGCCGATGGTTTTACGTTTCGGGTTCATCAGGCGTCGCGGCACGACCGAGGTTGCCTTGAGCAGGAACGTGTAGGGCCCCGGGGTCAGCGTTTTCATCAGGCGGTAATCCGAGTTGGATACCTTGGCATAAGTGCCGATCTCGGACAAGTCGCTACAGACCAGCGTGAAGTGGTGCTTGTTGTCGGTACGCCTTATGCGCTGGATGCGTTCCATCGCGGCCTTGTCACCTATGTGGCAACCGAGCGCGTAGCTTGAGTCGGTGGGATAGATCACCAGGCCTCCGCGATCGATGATTGCCACGGCCTGCTGAATCAGGCGTCGCTGCGGGTTGTCCGGATGTATTTCAAAAAATTGCGCCATGACCATACCTATGTGCAAGCCGCGCGATAATACAGGAAATCAGTGGGAATAAAACAACGTTTCAAAAGATATTTAAATCAATAGATTAGCGCGGATTTTTGAACAAGCGGGGAAGAAATCGTTTAATTTGTGTTACATTTATGCAACAAATGGCAAAAATTGTTGTTTTTTTCAAAAAAAAGGGTTGCTATTGTGCCAATTATGGCTATCATCGTTGCACATAAGCCATCTGGGTCAATACATTACGCGAAACCCAACATAGAAGGTTTATATCCTAGGCACAAAACTATAACTGACTTAAGGGTAATTACTCATGAAATTTAAAACATCTGCAATCGCAATGGCCGTAGCCGGTAGCATTGCCGCTCCCGCCGCAGTACAAGCTGACGTTTATGCCTCGGCTCGCGTCGGAATCTGGAATGTTGACGAGGGCGGCGTGAGCGATCTCGAGCTGCGCAGCTTTTCATCCCGCTTCGGCGCCAAGGGCGAAACCGACCTCGGCAATGGCATGACCGGATACGGTCGTTACGAGTGGGACGTCGACCTGAACGACGAGACTAACACCGAGTCTCTGAGCGTACGTCATCGTTACGTCGGCCTGAAAGGCGACTTCGGCGACATCCGCATGGGCCAGGGCGCACAAACCTGGTACAACCACGTGGTCGGCCCGATCGACTTGCCCTGGTGGCACGTTGGTTACGCCATGATTTCATACACGAACCGTACCGATAACGCGCTGACCTACTCGAACAGTGCAGGCGCGGTCTCTTTCGGTATCACCGCATATTTCACCAACCTGGATACCGGCGAAGATGCTCCGGATGGCATGGAACTGGGTGTGACTTTCCCGATCGGCGATCTGGCGCTGGGTATCGGGGTGAAGACCACTGCTGAAGATGACGCCGGCGCTGGCGCTGCCGCGGCAGCAGCCACCGAAGCGGGTAGCATCGGTACCGATCCTGATGACAGCGACGATAACATCGTAGGCGTGGCACTTAGCGGTATTTCGCTCGGCGACGCGTCACTAGCTCTCATGTTGCAGAGCCAGGCTGACGACTCCAGCTTGACGGCCAACCTGGGTATCGGTAATGCTTACATTCACCTCGAGTCTCTCAGCCTCGACGCAGCTGATGCGGACGTGCTTGGGTTAACTCTGGGTTACACGCAAAGCCTGGGTCGCAACACCACCATGTACTACGAGATCTGGAACCTTGACGCGGATACCGGTGACTCGGACGACGACAAGACTCATGTAATGGCTGTTTTGAAGTACGACATCCTCTAAGCAGAAGATTCGTAACGCAGTACCTAAAGGGCTCCTTCGGGAGCCCTTTTTTATTGGGCGGGGAGCGTTGCTCACGTGGATTATTTGATACGGCGTGGCGCAGGATTTAGCCGCCCGCGCCGCGGCGGGCCGGTGATCGTGAAAATCGTCAGAAACTGCGTTTTTTCGGTCGCCAGAATTCCAGGCGCTTGTACTTGAAAAACAGCTGGTTGCCGAGCACGTCTTTGGCCTTCCAGGTGCGATCGCGCAGCTTCGGACCCAGCTTGTGTAAATCGGGTATGCCATAGGCGGCGCCGTCGTTTTCGACGATTTCCTTTTCGATTCGATCGAAGGAATGGGTCTGGGTGTCTTCCCAGGTCCTGAGTTCAGGGATGCCGAGAAAATCGTAAATCCTGTCGAGCACGCTGTCCGGGTCGCTCACCATATCGGCGCGCTCGATCAGCAGCAGGTTCTTGCGGTTCTTGCCCTGCCAGGTCTGCTTCAGGTTGTCGTAACACCAGCCGACGCTGGTGCCGATTTTCGGGTCCATCAATGCCTCGCATCGATTCGCATCGGACAGTTCTCGGCGTTCGTTACGCAGGTAATTGTCGATGTAGGATATATAGTCCGGATTGGTACGGATCAACATGATGAAAGACGCGAGGCAATCGGTGATATTATCGACCGGGCAGATGACCTTCATTTCTTCGCCGAGGACTTTGCGTGTCGAATCGATCGCGTCGTTCATGTGCCAGGCCCATGACTTGTCGACGATATAGGGCTCCGTGCGATGCTGGTACATGCCGTCGCGAATACCGCGCCAGACATTAGGCAGTTGATCCGGGTGCTTGTACGCTTTCAACGTAACCACATCCAGACGCCATTTGGAATAAATCTCGCTGATGAAATCACTCAGTGGCGACGCGGGCGAGACATGAATTCTGGGATTCTGGTTCAGGATCTCGCCCAGCACGGTGCTGCCGGTGCGCGGCAGGCCGGCGAGGTAGAAAAATGTCTTTGCTTCCACGGTTGATCTTGGGGGCTTAAAAACGAACGCAGAGCATATCATCGGGCCTTAAATTAGTCACCAAAGTGTCGGTTTATACGTTAGAATCTGCGCTGCTTCAGACGATTACCGGTTACATGAAACAACTTTTCGATTTCCTGCCGATCCTGCTCTTTTTCATCCTCTACAAGTTCTACCTGGACTTGCCGGATGAGTTCATCCTGGGTATCAATGCCTGGGTGCCATTAATGAGCCTGACGCCAGGGGAATCCAGCGACGCGATCTACCTGGCCACGCTGACCGCGATTGTCGTCACCGTGATCCAGGTCGTGCTCGCGGCGATTATTGTCAAGCGCGTTGAAAGGATGCCGATTATTACTTTGGCATTGCTGCTGGTTTTCGGCGGTGCAACGCTGGCCCTCAAAGACCCCGTTTTTATTCAGTGGAAACCGACTGCCATCAACTGGCTGTTTGCCCTGGTCTTTCTGGGCAGTCACCTGATCGGTGACAAGCCTCTGATTCAACGCATGATGGGTCACGCGATCACGATCGAGGAGCAGCGCGTCTGGGTGCAGTTGAACCTGGCCTGGATCGGATTTTTTGTCGTCGCCGGGATTGCCAACATGGTTGTTGCTCCTGAAATCGATCCGTTCGGGTTGCAATTCAGCGAGGATACCTGGGTCGATTTCAAATTGTTCGGGTTGATGGGCATGACGATTGCGTTCGTCATCGCGCAAGCATTTTTCCTGGCGCGTTACATGCCCGATAGCGATAAGGAGGTGAGTTGATGTTTTACAGCATCGTCGGGATCGACAACGCCAACAGCCTGCCGGCCCGCATGGCGGTGCGCAGTGAACACGTCGAACGCCTGAATGCCCTGCGTGACGCGGGCAGGCTGATCATTGCCGGGCCGAATCCAGCCATCGACAGCGAGGACCCGGGCGATGCCGGTTTCTCGGGCAGTATTATTATCGCGGAATTCGATTCGCTGGCCGCCGCGCAGGCCTGGGCCGACGATGATCCCTATATCAAGTCCGGCGCCTACGCCTCGGTCAGCGTAAAACCCTTCAAAAGGGTTCTGCCTTAGGCAGTGCGTGTCGTTGATCATCCCGATACGTCAAATCCGCGTACGCGATGGAGCCGCCGCCACAGGTAATTGCTGCACGTTTTCCAGGATGAAGCCTGCAGGCGTTACCCGTGTGGAAATGAAGGTATTAGCTAGAAATCTCTTGGGCTAGAGAGCTTTACTGGGGCTTTCGAGATTATCGCTGATTTCGCGTAGCAGCATGTCTTCGGACTCGATGCGTTCGGCCATCGCCTCGCCGATCGAGGACAGGTCGGTATATAAGTCAGCCAGGCTCTCCGGTTCATCGACGCCATCGTACTTGTCATTGAAATCGACAATGACTTGCGTCGTATCTGAAATTAACGGGTAGACACGATCGGCAACTCGCTTGATATTGCCGCGTCGCTCCTTGCCGTCAATGATTCTTTCATAGATCTCGAAATGACCCAGCGCCGTGTAATCGACCAGCCGCTGGTTGAAACTGCGAAGATTGTGGATCACCGTGTCGGGCGGCACCTCTCCGGTTTCCAGTTCGGCCAGTTCACACATCGATACCAGTACCTGTTGCCGTTCCTGCAAAAGGTTATTTATGGTCTGCGTTTGCCGGGTACGCCGGTTTTCTTCCGCCGAAATTTTTTCGGCAATCTGGGCTATCTTTTCAATTTGTGATTCGCTCACGGGTTACCTCGTTCGTGCTACTGCCGGATGACAATCAATCAGCTACGGTGTGCGTATTATGCGGCTGAATTCGCCTTCGGTAAACCATCATTATATGATTTGGCCGGGTTAATTTTTGTTAAACTCGTCTGATTTCCGCAGAGTGGATCTCCATGACTGAAAAGCTTAAGGCCCAACTGGATCGTCTCGAGATCCTGTATACCGAGCAAGACTACACGATCCAGACCCTCAATAACATGGTTGCGCAGCAGGAACAGGAAATCTCGCGCCTGGGTAGCCATATCGAGCGGCTCGAGGTTCAACTGCGGTCGCTGAAGAGCAACCTGCCGAGTGACGTCGATCCCGGCTTCGAGAAACCGCCCCATTATTAATGGCTTATCCAGAACACAGGGAGCAGGACATTCGGCATATCCTGGCGGCTGCCTCGAGTTCGGAATTAATCATTGCAACCGATGATACCGGTGTCGACATCAACCTGGTCAACTCGCAACTTCGCTTTCATCACAGCTTTATCTCGGGAGCGTTGCCCGCGAGGTCCCGCCAGGCAGGCCAGGCCATTGTCAAGGCCTGCAGCAACAAGCAGCGCAGCATCAAAAAAATTCTCGACCTGACCGCCGGTTGGGGCGTGGATAGCCTGACCCTCGCCCACCACGGCAAGCAGGTCGCGATGCTGGAACAGAATCCACTGGTGTTTGCCATCGTCGCCTATTCGCTCGAGCGACTCGCCGCGGTCGAGGCCGGCGCTGCGATTGCACGTCAAATGACGATTGAAAATAGCGACGCACGCGATTTCCTGGGCAGGCTGAACAATGACCACGACATCGACTGCATTTACCTTGACCCGATGTTCCCGGGTCACAAGTCCGGGGCCAAGCCATCCAAGGAAATGCAAATCCTGCAGGCCATGACCGGCAACCTGGGCATCGAGTCCTGTTTCGAGCAGGCACTCGGCAAGGCGCACAAGCGAGTGGTGGTTAAGCGCCCGGCGAAAGCGGGCAGTCTCGACAGCCTAAAACCCGACATGACCTATCGAGAAAAAACGATTCGATTCGATGTTTACCTTACCGCGTAGCGATTTCGAGCGGTCCGACCGGGCCCGGTTTCAGTCACGGAAATTATTGAACTGCAAAGGAATACCAAGCCCCGCTTCACGCAGGATCTGCATGACCTGCTGCAAATCATCACGCTTTTTACCGCTGACCCTGAGTTGCTCACCCTGAATTGCTACCTGTACCTTGAGCTTGCTGTCCTTGACCAGCTTGACCATCTTGCGCGCCAGGTCCTTGTCCAACCCCTCCCTGACTTTCACCTGCTGCCGGGCTCGTTTATTCATTTCGACGATATCGGCAAACTCGAGGCAATCGACGTCGATTCCGCGTTTAGACATTTTTTCCTTCAGTATCGGGACCATCTGTTTTACCTGGAATTCTGACTCGGCTTCGAGGGTGAGATCGTTCTGTGACTGTTCAATTTTCGCACCCGAGCCTTTAAAGTCATAGCGGGTGCCGATCTCGCGATTGGCCTGGTCCAGTGCATTTTTAAGCTCGTGGTGGTCGATTTCCGAAACAACGTCAAAAGAAGGCATGGCTGATTCTCGTGGTCAGGGTCTGATGGTCAAGATATTGAAATTATCGCTAAAAGTATAATCCGGGACTGCAAGATTCAAAAACTTATTATCACCGAGCAGTGCCCTGCCGGCGAAATCATAGCGTGCCTGACTACAGGTCTCTTTGACAGTGGAGGCACTTACTTCAAGACTGCAGCCAAGGTCGGTGCCAATCGCATAGCCGACGAAATACTCCGGATGCCTCGAGCGCAACAGGTTGGTCGCAAATTCGGGCTGGTGACTGCGCTCCGATTCGGGATCCTGCAATCGTGACAGGTCCTGGCCAAGCGCAGCAATGGTCTCTGCCGAGCGCCGTATCACGAGCACCGAAAGGTTATCCTGGCGCAAGATTAGGGCCTGGTCCTGTGGCAATTCGGTCAGCTTGAACTGGTAGGAACTGTGCACCCGTGGCGGGCGCAGATCAAACGTAAAATCGATAAAAATGTAAACCAGCGCCGCCGCGAACGCGAACACAAAATACCTGACCAGACGCTCTAATACGCTGCTTTCTTTTGCTGCCGCCACGACCTCACCACGAGCTGTCAGGGCTTGATGAATAAAATCTACAATCCGGTGATCGAGGCCTCCTGGTAGGGCCGGCGTCACGGATCTTTATCGGCCTGACGTGAACAGACAATCCTTCGAGTAATCGGATATCGAAGCAGAACAAGGTCAGGTCAAGCACCCGCAAATCAACCGTCGAGCTTTACGGTTTCACCGGCCTGTTCACTGCAGTATCGACCGAGACAGCTAAACAGTTCGTCGCCGTCTCCCTGCAGGCGCCAGCATTGGTCCTTGGCATCGTAATCGAAGTGGTAACCGCCCGAGCGCGCGGCGACCCAGATCTGCGACAGCGGGGTTTGCTTGTTGATGATAATCTGGCTGCGATTGGCAAATTCAAGCGTCAGGATGCCACCGGCACTGTCGTAATCGATGTCGACCCCGCAATCGTCGATTGCCTCCTCGATCGCGGTCATGGTGTTTTCGGCAAGCTGATTGAAATCCGACTCATTCATCTCCAGTGGCCTCGAAATCGAGTGACAGCGAGTTGATACAGTAACGCATTCCGGTACTTTCCCGCGGACCGTCCTCAAACAGATGCCCCAGGTGGCAACCACAGCGATCGCACATGACCTCGACACGGCGCATGCCGTGACTCAGGTCCACTTCCTCACGAATCGTCTCTGCTGATGCCGGCCGGTCGAACGAAGGCCAACCCGATCCCGAATCGAATTTATTGCCCGACTCGAACAAGGCCTCACCGCAGCATTTGCATCGATACTTTCCGCTCTGGTGGTTGTCATTGTATTCGCCGCTGAAGGGTGGCTCGGTGCCCTTTTCCCGGCACACGCGGTATTCCTCGGCGGTAAGCTTGCTACGCCATTTCTCATCATCATTCATGTTCCTCTCCCGTTGTTGGCAGATACATTTCCTTACCGTCGACCAGGTAGATCCAGCCGCGGGCGATGCGGTAAATCAACCAGATCGTCACGACCGCGAGCACCCCGTAACCGATCAGAATCGGGGTGGTTAACACGCCCAGAACCGTCCACAGCAGACCATACCAGAAGGTTGCCTTTTGCCAGTTAAAGTGCGATTCAAGCCAGCCGCCACGCACATCGTCATCCTTGATGTAGTTGATGATCACTCCAATGATCGGCGTAATCAAGGTAACAAAGGACAGCGCCTGCAGAATATATACCGCGTAAGTATATTTTTTAAGTGTGGCCATCTGCGCTTCGTCAAGTATCATGGCTAATCCTCCAGCAGTTGTTCGAATCCGGCCTGGTTCAGAATTTCGACACCCAGGGCCTCGGCCTTCGCAAGCTTGGAGCCTGGACTTTCTCCCGCTATCAGCGCGGTTGTTTTCGAAGAGACACTGCTGCTCACGCGGGCACCACGCGCTTTCAGCAGGCTCGCTGCCTGGTCGCGACTGTAGCCATCGAGGGTTCCGCTGATGACGTAGGTTTTCCCGGCCAGGACTTGCGCCAACTGCTGTCGTGAAAGGTCGACTTCTGGCCAGGTAATACCCTGGTCCAGTAACTCGTTGATGATATCCCGGTTTCTCTGCTGGTCAAAAAAGTGTCTTATATTTTCTGCAACCACCGGCCCCACGTCTTCGACCTGCTGCAGCGTTTCAAAATCCGCATCCATGATCGCGTCGAGTTCACCGAAGTGACTGGCCAGCGCCTCGGCGGTGGCCTCGCCAACCTCGCGTATCCCGAGCGCATAAATAAACCGCGCCAGGCTGGTAGCCCTGGTTTTCTCGAGCGCCTGCAACAGGTTAGCTGCCGATTTTTCCGCCATGCGCTCGAGACCTGCAATCTGCTCAAGTTCCAGCTTATAAAGGTCAGCGACCGACTCGATCAATCCCTGCTCGACCATTTGTTCGACCAGCTTGTCTCCGAGCCCTTCGATATCCATCGCCTTGCGCGAAGCGTAATGCTTGATGGCTTCCCTGCGTTGTGCCGCACAAACCAGGCCGCCCATACAGCGATACGCCGCCTGACCGTGCTGCTGCAGAACCTCCGAATCGCAAACCGGGCACCGGGACGGCATTCGTGGCCGCTTTAACTTGCCTTTGCGCTGCTGCGGTACCGGGCCCACGATTTCAGGAATAACATCTCCGGCCCGGCGCACGATGACGATATCGCCGATGCGGATATCCTTGCGCTCGATCTCGTCCATGTTGTGCAGGGTCGCATTGCTCACCATTACCCCGCCAACGGCGACCGGCTCCAGCCTTGCTACCGGCGTCAACGCACCCGTTCGCCCAACCTGGAAATCAACATCGAGCAAGCGCGTCATGACTTCCTGTGCCGGGAACTTGTAGGCGATCGCCCAGCGAGGTGCGCGGGATACAAAACCGGCCTCGCGCTGCTGCTCGATACTATCAAGCTTGAACACGACGCCATCGATATCATACGCAAGCCTGTCACGCTCTTCGAGGATGCGTTGATAGTAGTCGATACATTCGCTTATCGAGTCAAGCTGTTCGATCTGACGACTAATCGGAATCCCGATACCGCGCAGGTACTGCATTTGCTGGTATTGACCCGGAGGCAGTTCAGCCCCGTCACAGACACCAATACCATAGCTGCAAAACGTTAACGGACGACTCGCGGTTATGCGCGAATCCAGCAGGCGCAGGCTGCCGGCAGCGGCATTTCGGGGATTTGCGAAAACCTTGCCACCCGCCTGTTGCTGGCTGCGATTGAGTTCGGCAAAGCCCGCCAGTTCCATGTAGACTTCACCGCGAATCTCGATCCGTCGGGGCAGATGTTCACCCATCAAACGTAACGGGATCGAGGCTATAGTGCGCGCATTCGCGGTAATGTTTTCACCGCTGCGCCCGTCTCCGCGGGTCGCCGCACGCACCAGTTCGCCTTTTGCGTATAGCAGGCTGACCGCAAGACCGTCCAGCTTGGGCTCGGCGCAATAGCTCAGCTCTGAATCGTGATCCAGTTTCTCGCGCAGGCGGCGATCGAATGCCAGCATTTCCGTCTCGTCAAAAGCATTATCGAGCGATAGCATCGCAACTTCATGCGTAACCGTTTCGAAGTGGCTCGCTGGTTCAGAACCCACTCGCTGGGTCGGTGAATCCCGGGTAACCAGTTCAGGATACTCACGCTCGAGCTCCTGTAAGCGTCGAAACATCCGGTCGTAAGCCTGGTCGGTAATCACCGGGGCATCCAGGACATAGTAACGGTAGTTATGCTCGGACAGGGACTGGCGGAGTTCCGCTGCTTCGGTCCTGGTGGCTTTGGGAATCGACATGTCTGGGGGCCTGAAAGCTAGGCCAGTTTTTCACGATCACGGGTGATGTCGCTGATCATCAGCAGGTCCTGGTTCGGCAGGTATACCTTGACATTCATTAAGCGCACCAGCTCATCGATTTTTTTCAGCATCGATTCATACGCAAGACGCGGATGTTCACAGGTTTCAAGATCGATGAAACAATTGAATCCCAGGGTTGCAAAATCAAGCTTTTCGATCTCGTTAAAATGACCCGGATCGCTAAGGCTGGCCACCTGGAAACAGACCTCTCCTTCCTCGCGAAACTCGAGCAAACCCTCGGTATTCAGTTCCAGACCCGTCTCCTGCACGGCTGCATCGGCTTCCTCACCGGTAATCAGGCGAAAATCTTCAAACCTGAGGTGGTAACTGATCAAACTGTCTTCATCCCTGGATTTGATCATCGTCGGCACAAATATCTCGGCATCTGGCGATGCAAAGGGGGGTTTTGGTACTTCCCTGGCAGGATTAATCTGGATTTCTTCGAGGTCTTCGTCAACCTCGTTCTCGGTTAGAATCTGGTTAAGGTTGTTCATTTCGAAACGCAGCTGCTCGTCTTCGACAAATGCCGAATCGACCTCCTCGCGGGTGAATGTCTCGATCGAACTGCGTTTACGCAATCGCGCCTGGTGCACGCCGAAAAGATAGACCCCAATCCCCACCAAAATCGCGATAACGATCAGTACCCATCTAAAGGTGCTTGTATCCATTACTGAACCCCGGCTAGAACCACCGCTTCGCCGACATCGACCGAGACCAGTCGTGATACCCCGGGTTCGTGCATGGTTACACCATTCAGACCCTGGGTCATTTCCATGGTTATCTTGTTGTGCGTGATTATGATGAACTGTACCTGCTCGGACATTTCCATAACCATCGTGCAAAAACGCCCGACATTGGCATCGTCGAGTGGTGCATCAACCTCGTCCAGCATGCAAAAAGGTGACGGATTGAGCTCGAAAATCGCGAAAATCAATGCTACCGCGGTGAGTGCCTTTTCGCCCCCCGATAACAGCTGCAGGTTGGTAATGCGTTTTCCCGGCGGTCGCGCCATGATTTGCACACCCGTGTTAAGCAAATCGTTTTCGGTCATCTCGAGATGCGCTTCGCCACCTCCGAACAGTTTGGGGAAACGCTCAACCAGGCGACTGTTAACCTGCTCGAATGTAGTCTTGAAACGATCCCGGGTTTCCCTGTCTATTTTCCTGATCGCGTCCTCGAGTGTTTCCAGTGCCGAAATCAAATCCTGGTGCTGCGCGTCCAGATACTGTTTTCGTTCGGCCTGTTCCTTTTGCTCTTCGATTGCCGCGAGATTGATCGGGCCCAGGCGGTCGATACGCTTGTTCAACTTTTCGAGACGCAAGCTCCATTCATCTAAATCGGCCTCGGGCTCGAGATCCTGCTGTAAAGCAGCAACATCCTGCCCGGTCTTCTGCAATTGTTCCTCGATCGTATTACAGCGGATGCTCGCTTCCTGAAGCTGCAAACGTTCCTGTTCCAGTTGATTACGAAAGTCATCGACATGCTGCTGACGAGTGTTACGTTCGGTTTCAAGTTCGCGTTGCCGGTTATCCAGTTCACTAACGGCCTGCTGCGCGCGACCCAGTTCCTGTTCATTCTGGTTGCGCAACTTCAGCAGCTCCTGGAGCGCGGTCTCCTGCTCCGCGATGGGATCGACATCACTGTTCATGAGGTCTTCGAGTTCCCCCACTCGTTGATCAAACTGGTTTTTCTGTTGCTCGATGCGCTCGATATTCGAACGCGTGGCGCGCTGCTCCGCCTCCAGTGCCTGCTGCCGGATCTGCTGCTGATGCGCGCTTTCAAGCGCCTGCTGCAGCGCATTCCGGGTTGCAGTCAACTGCTGCTGCCGGCTTGTTTTTTGCGCCTGCAGCCCCTCTTCGAGTTCCGTCATCTGGGCAATCTGCTCGAGAAACTCGTTACGCTTGGCGCTATTCGATTGCAGTTCGTTGGTGTGTCCAAGCTTTTGTTCCTCGAGCTCAGCCAGCTCGGTATGTAACTGCTGGCGCCTGCTTTGTACCTGCTCAGCCTCGCTTTTCCGGTTACTGAGCCGCTGGCGCAGTTCGGATAAATGCTGCTGCACAGTGGCCAGTGATTTCTGATCGCCGTCCCATTCCTGCTCGAGAACTTGCAAGCGCTGCCGATCACCATCGTAGTGGGATTTCAAGGTCGTCGCCGCCTGCGTTATCTGCTCCAGCTGCGCACGAATCGAATCGATCTCCTGCGCCCGTGCAAGCGTACCCGCATGCTGGTCCTCTTCACCCTGTTGCAATATCCAGTTACCACCGGCCCAGAGCCCCTGCGCCGTAACCAGGCTTTCGCCGGCCTTCAGCTGGCTTCGCTTGTCGCGCAGGTCCTGCTGATCCCTGCACAGGTAAATCCCGTCCAGAATGGCCGACAGATCGACATCACACTCGATATAATCTGAAAGTTTCGGCCAATCACGGTCACCGCTGCGAGCCGGCACCGGGTCACGGTCGAATACGGCCACACTATGGTTAGGTACGGATGCATCGGGCACAGGTTCGCCGGTAGACGTGCAATAAGCCCCGAGAAAAGGCGACAGGACCACTTCGACTGCCCTGCCTATATCGCCCTTCAGCTTCAGCAGGCTGGTCAGGCGATGCGTTGAATCGATCTGATTTTGTTCAAGCCACTGTTTGACCTCCGCGCTGGTTTCGGAAAGCGCATGTTGCTGCAGCGCTTCCAGTGAACTCAAGCGTCCGCGCATGGTTTGCACCCGGTTGCGTAGTTCGTCAAGCTGGTTGGCCGATTCTTCGCAACTGCCGCGCAAGGCCTGGATATCTTCGGCTCGAGCCTGGGCCTGCGAGGTCGTTGCGGCATATTCCTGCGCGCTGGCCTCGACACCGGATTCAAGCTGATCGATTTCCTGAACGGCTTCGGAGGCGTCGAGAGTATCCAGCTCACTCTGCAGGCGCAAACGCTGCTGGTCGGTACGCTGCACCTGGCGTTCGATATGCTCGATCCCGCGGTTTTCGATCTGCGCAGACTCGTGAACCTGGTGGAATTCACGTCGGAACTGATCCCACAATTCCTGCCACTCGTGCATTTTTTCTTCCGCCTGCGTAGCCGCTGCCTGCTGTTGCTCGAGATTCTGATTGCTGGATTCGAGTTCTGGCGTAATATCGGCTAGCTTCAGTTCCAGCTGCTCGAGCCTGGCGGCATCATCGGCAAGTACCTTGCCCGCATCCTTTAAGGACTGTTCCAGGCTGTCCAGTTCCTGGCGTCCGCGTTGGCGCAAATTCTTCTGGTGTTCGATCGCCTGTTCCTTGCTCGAAATCTCTGCGCCGAGTTTGTAAAACTGTCCCTGGACCCGGTTCAATTGCTCACTGGCTTCAGCCAGTTTCTGTCGTCCCTGCTCGATCTCACGTTCGGTTTCACGCAGGTCCGCAGTACGCTTTTCCATGTCCGTTTCAGCCCCGGCAAGCTCGCGCCGCTGGGTCTCGATTTCCGCATCAAAAACCTGTTTTTGCAGCAGCAGACTCTCGGCTTCTAGCCGGCGCTGATCCTGTTTTAACCGCTTGTACTTCGCCGCAGCCTTCGCCTGACGGTCAAGTCGCGAGAGTTGCTTGTCGATCTCGTCGATCAAATCGATAAGTCGATCCAGGTTCTCGCGCGTATGTCGAATTCGGGTTTCGGTTTCGCGCCGCCGCTCCTTGTACTTGGAGATGCCAGCGGCCTCTTCGAGATAGACCCGCAGTTCATCCGGCTTGGCGTCGATGACGCGGCTGACCATACCTTGCTCGATAATCGAGTAGCTGCGGGGCCCTAGCCCGGTGCCAAGAAAAATATCGGCGATATCGCGACGTCGACAGCGCGTGTTGTTGAGGAAATACTTGGACTTGCCGACACGGGTGCTGAGGCGTTTTACCGATATTTCATTGTACTTGGCGTACTCACCCTTCACCCGGCCGTCGGAATTGTCGAAAACCAGCTCTACCGAGGCCTGGCCTACCGGCTGACGGCTCGACGAACCGCTGAATATCACGTCTTCCATCGATTCGCCGCGTAAATTTCTGGCCGAAGACTCGCCCATCACCCAGCGCACCGCATCGATTACATTGGATTTACCGCAGCCGTTGGGGCCGACGATGCCGGTTACGTTTGCCGGAAACACGATCTTGCTTGGGTCGACAAACGACTTGAAGCCGGCGATTTTAATCTGATTGAGACGCATCTGTGCGAGGGATTCCCGGGTAAAATTTTTTGCGAGCAGAGTATATCATTTGCGTTATCTGGCAACAGTAAAACCCTTCAATTAATTGCCTATTGCGGATAGAGATATATAATGGCGCGCCCCGGAATCAGTTGCGCTGACCCGAGCCGTTTAACCTGCGAGAAATAATATGAGTACTCAGCCCTCCAGCGAGCTGGACACTTTTGAGAATCCAAATCCTGAACGCGACTACACAATTCATATCGATACGCCCGAATTCACCTGTTTGTGCCCGCTGACCGGGCAGCCCGACTTTGCCAGCATCGAGATACAGTACGTACCTGACCGGCTATGCCTTGAATTAAAGGCGTTGAAGCTTTATTTCTGGTCCTATCGCGACCACGGTGCGTTTCACGAGGCTGTGACCAATAAAATCCTGTCAGACCTGGTGGCGGCGATTGCACCGCGATTTATGCGCATTAATGCCGAGTTTAACGTGCGGGGCGGGGTTTATACCCGCATCGTCGCCGAACATCACGCCGCGGGCTGGCAGGCTCCCGAACCGGTCGATCTGGCCTGAGGGTGACGGTCGATGCTTGCCGATATCACGCGGGGCACACAGGCACTGGCGCGGGCGCTGGGCTTGCTCAACAAACCCGGCGTTCGTATTTACGTGGTCGTGCCGCTAATGATCAACCTGCTGCTGTTCGGCGCGCTGGTCTGGTATGGATACAACCAGTTTAATCTCTTTGTTGAATGGCTAATGTCGTTCGTTCCCGGGTTCCTTGACTTTATCGCGTGGCTGATCTGGATCTTTTTCGGCGTGCTGGCGGCGATAATTGTCTTTTTCAGCTTTACCCCGGTAGCTAACATTGTCGCCGCGCCATTCAATGCCCTGATGGCGGAAAAAATCGAAATAGAGCTGACGGGAAAAGCGGTTTCATCCGAAATCAGTTTCACGCGCATGGCAATCGACGCCATTGGCTCCCAGTTACGCAAGCTGGTCTACATCATGTTCTGGGCGCTGGGACTTTTCCTCGTAAGCCTGATACCGGTGGTCAACCTGGTTGCCCCGGTGTTATGGATCGTGTTTGGTTCATGGCTGCTGTCGCTGGAGTATTTCGATTACCCGATGGGTAACCACGATCTCGTGTTTGCGGAGCAGAAAAAACGTTTGGGCGAACGGCGTGGAATCGCGCTCGGCTTCGGCGGCGCGGTCATGATCATGACCAGTATCCCGATCATCAATTTCTTCGCCATGCCGGTCGCGGTCGCGGGCGCCACCCTGCTCTGGGTCGAACAACTCCAATCCAACGCACCTGTCAAAACCTGAGATTTACCCCCTTTAAAACTTGTTCCTTCGATCGGTACCGCTATCGGTTACTTGCTTTGACATGGCCTATCTTGAGCCTCGACCTGCTAGATCAATCCCCAGCTGTCTCGGCATAAGGGTCGCAAAAGGCGCTCCCAACCGGCGCAAGCGCCGGTTGGTCCATCCATGGAATCGCTTGGAGCGCGGCATCCCTGCCGCGCTACACTTTTGCGATTCTTATGCCGAGACAGCTTACTATCGAGGTGTGACTACCGGTTTCTTCTTGCGGGACGCTGTGCGACAGGGATGTCGCACCGCGAGCCTACACGGACGTATTTACGGCGCTCCCGCAAGAAGAAACCGGTGGTCACACCGATTACTGGAATGCTGGCAAGCCAGTTCAGATCTTATTACGCGGCTGTAAGTATTCCGCCTGCACAGGGGTAGCGCTAGATGTGAAGGGGTGGCAGGTTCAGGGGGTGGCCGGTTTGCTGCGCCTCGGTTTCGGGGAGAATATCGATGCTCGGCCACAGGCCGGTACCGAGGGCCTCGCCGTATTCGTGCATTCCCGCTGCCTTGGTTGATTGCTGGCTGGTCGCATAGTCGTAATCGAGCCGATGCCAGCTGATGTCCACGCCGTCATCAACCGGTTCGATCAGCATATACCAGCCGTGGGCTCCGGCATCGTTGGCCGGCATTCCGATGACCCCGGCATTGAGCCAATACTTGTCATCGATGCGCTGTCCGAACGGAATTCCCGCATGCCCGCCAATTATCGCGTCGACACCGGCTTCCCTGATCTGTGACAGCTTGGCGGCGGTATCACTCGAGGCAAATACGAACTCGTTAATGCTGGGCAAGCTTGCGTGTACTGTTTTGAATCGTGTTCCAGACATCTCGAACTCGATGCTGCGTGGCAGCTTCTGCATCCAGCGTCGCTGCGCCACGGTCACGCGGCGATCGGCATATTGATACCAGGTCACGGCCAGAGTAGAGCAGCTACTACCCGGTTCAAAACCGCAACCGCAATCCTGCTCACTGAATGCCAGCGATTCCTCGCAGTTACCCATAACCACGTGTATACCCCAGGATTGAATGAGGTCGATCGTTTCAGCCGGCTCGGCACAGTAGGCGACGATATCCCCGGTACAGACAACACGACCGGCCGGAATCTCAAGTTCTTTAGCGCGTGCCTGCATTGCAACCGTCGCCTGAAGATTACTATAGGGGCCGCCAAAAATAAGCGCTTTCGCGGAAATGTTTCCGAGATCTACCATACCCGTAAATACCTCAGGTTAAACAATTATGAAGCCTGGGCCGTGGAGCGACCCTCAATAATATAGTGGGCATTGTTAGGACCTTGACCCCGGTGCAAAAGTTCGCATACTTGCTCGCGTATTCTCTATTATTTCGGAAATCAGGTTTGCGTTTTTTACTGCTGGTTTTATCACTGTTGTTCGCATTGTCTGCGCAAGCCTTGCCCCGACAGTCACTGGTTCCGGGTGGCCTCGCTATCATTAATCTTGAACCCGGCAAAGATTCCGGTTACCGCTTTCGGAATAAACCAGTGTTGATAACAAAAATCGGGGGTAAATCCGCGGCTCTGGTTGGTTTACCCCTGAGTCTCTCGCCGGGAGAACACTTTATCGAAAGGCGCGGTGCCAGCCAGGTTTCGAAAAAGTTTTTCAAGGTTGTGCAAAAACAATACACCACCCAACATATCACGATAACCGATAAGCGCAAGGTCGATCCCTATGCCAGCGATATGGAACGGATTCTTGCCGAAAAAGCGCGTAAACAAAAAGCGCGCAATCATTTTTCGATGATTGACGTCGATGTGGATTTTCTGCTCCCTGTCGAGGGTATTCGCACGGGTAGTTTTGGCAAGCGCAGGGTCTTCAATGGTCAGAAACGCAGGCCGCATAGTGGTATGGATATCGCGGCCAACCAGGGAACCCCGGTACTTGCCCCCAGTGCGGGCAAGGTCATCGAAATGGGTGATTTCTTTTTCAGCGGCAACCTGGTTTATATCGATCACGGGCAGGGATTAATCTCGATGTTTGCCCACCTGAGTGAAATCAACGTCAGCCTTGGCGAGCAGGTCGAGAAAGGTCAGATAATCGGCAAGGTTGGTGCCACCGGTCGGGTTACCGGCCCGCACTTGCACTGGAGCCTCGGTTTAAACGGCAACTGGATAGACCCGTCGCTATTCCTGCCATCCGACAACTAGAAAGTCAGGCGCACTCCTAAATGGAGATTGTCGTCATCAGCCTCATAATCACTATCGTCGTCGGTATCAAACTCGAGATGCCTGATGCCTACGAAAGCGAACGTTTGCGGCAAGGCTTCGATCTGAAATCCTAACTCGTAATCAAGCACTTCTTCAGCGTCCAGGAAACTCGTGATCTCAGGTGCGAAATTTCCGCGCAAATAGACCGCCATCGGCATGGTTCCGGGTATCGTATAGCGAATTTCGCCACCGATTCCGAGGGCAAGAACATCCTGATCGATATCATCGAGCACACCAAGGTAAACCTTGACACCAACACCGAAGGTGAGTGGAGCCTCTTCAGAGGCCTGGCGCATCTGCATCAGGCT
Source organism: Gammaproteobacteria bacterium (assembly GCA_029862005.1). Lineage (NCBI taxonomy): Bacteria > Pseudomonadati > Pseudomonadota > Gammaproteobacteria > Gammaproteobacteria bacterium. Next base: position 32,029 of record JAOTYD010000013.1, read on the forward strand.
TGCATGCGCAACAAAGTCGCTGTCTTCGTTATAAAACAATCCGAGCCCGAAGTCGGAACCACCCCAACCGATCAGGCTCGAGTCCGAGCGAAAGGTGAACTGTGCAGTTTCTGAACTGAGCGCAGCTTCGAAATCACTGGCGCTCGCGGTGGAAAGGCAGACTATACCGAGCAAGCAAAGGCAGGTAAAACGATTCAATTTCATTATTGGGCCATGGCTGAAAAATCGCGCCATGATAGCACAGGGCTTCACGCCGGTGCGCGTCGAAAATCCAATAATTGAACTAGTTTACACGGGCGTATCTAAGGTAACGAAGATGAAGGCTCGACTTGATTGAATAGCGGGGTGACGGGATCGCTTTCGACAACAACCGGTGTATCCAGCCAGCGAAATATCGGCGCCCACTGTTCCTTGTCGGTGCCGTTGCGCGAGGTCCGGATTTCCTGCACGCCAAGCCCCACTTCGATTGCCTTTGCGTAAAGCTGCGTGTCTCGAAGGCTCGAAATAAACGGGATGTTAAGACTGAACAGGAAACGTTCCAGGGAATGATACATCAGGGTGTTTTTTCGTACACGGTTGGCAACCACGGCGAGCCGAATCATTTTTTTACGCACTCGGCCGGTGGTCAACAGGGCCTTGATGAAGTATGCGGTGGCATGAATGTCAATCGGCGACGGTAACACCGGAATCAAAACCGAGTCGTTTTGCTGAAATAAGGACACCAGCTCAGTAATATCGGACCCCGCTGGCGAGTCGACAATCGCGACGTCCGTTTCCGGGGGAATCCGCAATTGCCAGGAGCGTGTCAAGCGGTGATCGGCGTTCCTGGAAGCATCGATTCCGGTGATCGGGGCCGAGGAATCCGTTCGCCGCTTGATCCAGGCCAGCGACGAACCCTGGGGATCGTGATCAAACAGGCGTACGGTTTTCCCCTGGTGCGCATAGTGGGAAGCGATGTTGGTAGCAAGCGTGGTCTTCCCACACCCGCCTTTTGCATTAGTGACAAGTATTCTTTGCAGGCCCATACATCAAAGTCTATGCCGGATCCGCCGTTTTTCTGGTTTTTTTGCGGAATTCGCCTGTTTTATTCGATTATTTTCGACCAGCGTGATGTTTTGGACGCTTTTTGGTCGAAAATGGATTACTGCCCGACTTCAATTCAAGGCGCACGGGGGTACCTTTAAGCTTGAGCCTGGAAATAAAAAAGTTTACCAGGTAGCGCTGATAGGAATCCGGGAGATGCCGGGTCTGGTTGCCATGAATTACAATAACCGGGGGATTGCGTCCACCCTGGTGGGCATAACGCAACTTTACGCGTCGACCGTGGTGTAGCGGCGGATTGTGCTTAAACACAGCTTCTTCGAGTAGATCGGTAAGGTAGCGCGTATTGATATCAATAAATGCCGAGGCGTATGCTTGGTCCACTGCCGCCATCAGGTCACCGACGCCGGTGCCATGCCTGGCGGAAATAAAATGCTGCGCGGCAAAAGAAACAAAACCGAGTCTGCGTTGCAAGGCGCTGCGATTATGTTCGCGTTGATCCGCATCCAGACCGTCCCATTTATTGATCGCAATGACCAGGGCGCGCCCACTGTTGAGCACGTACCCCAGCAGGGTCAAATCCTGGTCTGTCAAACCCTCCTGCGCGTCGACGACGAGTATAACAACCTGGGACTTTTCGATCGCCTCCAGCGCCTTGATGACACTGAACTTTTCAATTGCCTGGTGTACTTTTCCGCGTCGTCGAACACCGGCGGTATCGATCAGGGTGTAGTGTTTTCCGTGGCGCTCAAATGGCACCGAAATGGTGTCTCGTGTCGTGCCGGGCTGGTCGAAGGTAACGACACGTTCCTCGCCCACAAGCCGGTTTATCAGGGTTGACTTACCGACATTGGGACGACCGATGACGGCCACCAGGGGACCTCCTCCAGTATCTTCAGTCACCGTATGCGGTGCGTAGGCTTGCAGCAGTTCGTCGAGCAGATTCACGGTTCCCTTGCGATGTGCGGCTGAAATCAGATGCACATGTTCAAATCCGAGTGCAAAAAATTCAGCCTGCGCCTGCTCCGGATCCGAGCCGTCAACCTTGTTGACGACTATCCGGCATGATTTGCCTGATTTGCGAACCAGGTCGGCGATCAATTGATCGCCGCTGGATAAACCCTGCTGGGCGTCAACGATAAACAGAATTTCGTCGGCCTCGTCGATAGCGAGCCGCGTTTGCCTGGCCATCAAGTCATCGAGGTCCTGCTTTTCACCACTTAATCCACCCGTGTCGATGACGATAAAGGTTTTGTCGGCTCGTTCGCCAACACCGTACTGGCGATCACGCGTCAAACCCGGTTCATTCGCGACAATAGCGTCTCGACTGCGGGTAAAAACATTGAAAAGCGTTGACTTGCCGACATTCGGGCGACCGATCAACGCGATGACGGGAATCATTGCTGCAGCGATATCGAGGACAGAAAACCGTTCCCGTCAAGTGCAAGCACTGACTGTTGCCAGATCAGCGGCTGAACATAATTTCGGTTGCTTGTCGCCTGTATCCTGGCGACCAGTTTGCCGTCTGCCGCATCGAACCAGTGTATATAGCCATCGAGATCGGCGACCACCACTTTGTCATCTAAAATCGCCGGGGCAGTAATCTTTCGGGCGTGCAAAACATCCTGTTTCCAGAACGCCGATCCGGTGCGCCTGTCGATTGACCACAAATCGCTATTGTCCGCGGTTAAATAAATCGCGTTGTCATCGATTGCGATTGGCTGGAAGCTGGAAAAATCGCGCGACCAGAGTAAATCCCCATTGGCCGCCACGACCGCCGCCAGGCGACCCTGAAACGAGGCCACGTAAATAACGCCATTACGTATCACGAAGCGACCATCCAGATCGACCAGGCGCTCGACTTCAGTGCGCCCGCTGGGGAGGCTGATGGTTGATTCCCATCTCGTTTTACCACTGCGGCGCTCGTACGCGATCAATTTGCCATCATCGAAACCCATATATACAAGTTGCGCGTCGACCAGGGGTTCACTATTGCCGGTGAGCGATAACGCTGGCACCCGACCCGCTACTACCCATTGCTCACTGCCGTCGACAATCGACAGGCTGCGTAACTTACCATCGACGCTGCGCACGAAAACCTGGTCTCCATCGACCGCCGGGGTCGATCTGATTTCGCTACCGATACGGATTTTCCAAAGCGGCTCGAGCCCGTTTTCCAAAAACCGAAAAGCGGCTACATCCCCATCCCCTGAGGTCGCGATAAGCAGATTTTCGTTTCCACTGAGTCCGCTCAAAGATAACAGTTCGGTCGCATAGTCCCAGAGCTTCTGTCCGGTGGCGACATCGACACTGGCAATCATACCGCTGGTGTCAATCGTGTAGGCGCGGTCCCCAATGATAAGTGGCCGCAGCCGATAGGCAGCTTCATTACTGGCCGCGCGGGTATCAAGCTTCCAGTTCAGGCTCAGGGGAAGCTCTGCCTCGATGTCGGTTAATGGTGCCGGGGGCTCACTGTTATCCTTATCAGTCGAGCAGGCAGTAAGCATCGACACCAGTAACAGTGCACCTAGCTTGCTGGTTGATTTCAACCCTTACCTCCGAGGTCATTCAGTTTTTGTCGCAGAAACTCAACGTTGGCTGGTTGGGGTTGAGCGGTCTGGGCTTTACGATAAGCCTCGATCGCTTCTGCTGATTTACCCTGCAGCGCGTAAACATCACCGCGTAACTCGTTGACGATCGCGGCAAACTCTTCCGGAAAGTCGATCGACAACGAGGTCAATGCATTCTCATATCGACCGGTTTGAATCTGCACAGTCGCAAGGCGCGTGCGCGCTACGAAGGCCAGTGGCTGCTGGGCGGCACTGCCCACGACCTGTTGCAAAGCTGACTCGGCCTTTTCGTACTCGCCGTTTGCAACATAACTTTTTGCAAGCGCCAACTGTGCCATCATCGCGTAATCGGTCGATTCATAATCTGAAAGCAGCGTATCGGCCTGCTCCAGCACGACTTCGTTGTTACCGGCTGACAGCGCTTCCATCATTTGGGCGAAATGACTGGAGGCTTCGGCCGCGGTGGTTTCCTGCACGTGCATCCAGTAGTTATATCCACCAATACCGCCAACACCAATAATTATGCCCAAAACGATCGATATCCCGTTTTCCTTAAGCCAGGCCTTTAGTCTTTCGACCTGTTCTTCTTCAGTTTCCATTGATGCCCTCTTGTTTGTTAATCCAGTAACGATGCCAGTTGTGTCACCACATCAGTCTGTGATATTTCCGCTTGTGCCCTGTCCTCGCGCAGGAATTTAACCGCGACGGTACCAGCCTCGATTTCAGACTCGCCAAGAATCAGCGCTATCTGGGCGCCAGATTTGTCGGCCTTGCGCATCTGGCTTTTGAAGCTGCCTGCACCGGCATGCACCACGAGTTGCAACCGCGGCATCTTGTCGCGAATGGACTCGGCAATCTGCTGCGCTTTGGCGACGCTGTTCTCGCCACGCATCACCAGGTAAACATCGCAGCCTGAATCGCTCGCTGCCTTACCCTGGTCAATGAGCATGGCGACGAGTCGCTCGCAGCCCATGGAAAAGCCGGCCGCGTAATTCGGACGCCCCCCGAGCTGCTCAACAAGGCCATCATAGCGCCCGCCACCGCAAACTGTTCCCTGCGCACCCAGGGTATCGGTCACCCATTCGAATACCGTGTGACAATAGTAATCAAGTCCTCTCACCAGGCGCGAATTGACCTGATACGAAACCTGTACCTGGTCAAGAATATTCGTCAGTTCGCTAAAGTGATCGCGGGATTCCTGGTCGAGGCTATCCTGTAAGGCAGGTGCTGCCTCGATCAGGTTTTGCAGGTCAGGATTTTTGCTATCCAGAATTCGCAGCGGGTTGGTTTCGAGTCGACGCTGGCTGTCTTCATCCAGCGCCTGGTAATGATCGCGAAAGTACTCGACCAGAATGCTGCGGAATTTCTTTCGACAGTGGGTACTGCCGAGGCTGTTGATTTGCAGTTCGATCGCATCGAGATCAAGCTGCTTCCAGAACCTGTCGGCTAGCAGGATCAGTTCTGCTTCGATATCGGCTCCCTCTATACCAAAGGTCTCGGCGCCCAGTTGATGGAACTGCCGATAGCGACCCTTTTGCGGTCGCTCGTGACGGAACATCGGTCCGCTGTACCACAGTCTCTGCTGCTGTTCCTGCAGCAACCCCGCCTGCAAACCGGCTCTCACCACGCTTGCCGTGCATTCCGGGCGCAAACTCAGGCTATCACCATTGCGATCCTCGAAACTGTACATTTCCTTCTCAACAATATCGGTAACTTCACCGATTGAACGCGAGAACAGCGCGGTCTTTTCGACAATCGGGGTGCGAATTTGGCGATAGCCATACGATTCTGCGAGATCCCGATAAGTGTCTTCGAGCTGGTTCCAGGCAGGCATGTCGGCTGGCAGAATATCGTGCATTCCGCGGATGACCTGAATTTGGTTCGCCACGCTCTACCCCGATCTAGCTGCCTACTTTCAGGCGTGCAGTATTGTCATCACGTATACGCCGTGAAACGTCCACCGCCTCGCCATTAATTTTGATTTCAACCCCGTGGCCATTTCCGAGAAATACAGAAAAAGGCGCTTCGCCCGTCAATTCCACGGAATCGCCGGCGCGCAATAAATCGTAAACCAGCTGGTAGGAATTTGCGTCTTTGACATCAGTCCAGGTATCGGCAGTGACAACAAGTTGCAACTTGTCCGAGCCTGTGGGCGCGAGCAGCACAGGTCCGGTGCGTGCAGCCGCGGTGGTTTCAGTTACCTCCGCTTCGGAGGCTCGGGATTCGGTCTCAACTGCGACGGATTCCGCCACCACGGGCTCCGGGGCCGGAGACTCCGGTAATGCAACCGGTTCGACAACTGCCGGTTCAATGGTGTCCTCCTGGGTTGATACAGCCTCGGCAATATCCTCCTGGGTTGGTAAAGTCTCGGCAGTGTTCTCCTGGATTGGTTCAGCCTCGGCAATGTCAGTTGTTGCAACTAGTTCTTCCGATACAGCTTCGATTTCGCTGCTGATCACTTCGTCATCGGCTGCGGCACGCTGCTCCGTGGATTGAGAATCCAGTGAAATGGGTGCCTCATTGTTCTGTTCCGCGTTCCACCACCATGCGGCAAGCAACACAGCTATGACCAGGATAACGAAGTAGGTGGTCCATTTAATGCGGGCGTCGCCGGCAGACAGCTCAGGCAAAATATTGCTGGTCGAGCTGATCGGGGGATCTTCTTCCGAATAAAAGTCCCGGTACTGCAGTATCATTTCATCCTCGTTCAGCGAAACGATACGGGCATAAGCGCGCAGGTAGCCCTTTACGAATATCGGTGCGGTTATCTCTTCGAAATTATTGTCCTCGATGGCCTTCAGGATATCGAGGCTGAGATGCATGCGGTGGGCGACATCTTCAAGAGAAAGACCCTGCTGGATGCGGGCTGCCTGCAGCCGCTCGCCGGGACCGATAGCGGATTGCCGGGACTCGTCTCCGAGCTGTGTTTCTGTCGATTTCATGCTATTGAATCTGCTTCCATTGCTGATATTCCCTGGAGTCCGGAAAATCCGTCTCCAGTCGTTGCGCCAGTTCCTCTGCTTCACCCTCGTTATCGAGCTCCAGCGTGTTTCTGATCGCAAGCCACAGACTTCTCGCACTGGCCCTGGAAACCAGGTGATAACGGTCAATGTAAATTTTTGCATTGGTGAAATCACCTTCCTTGTAGAGCACATCTCCTAGGGCGACGAGGGCCGGACCGAAATCACTTTTCGATGCCACCGCCTGGCGCAGGTATTCTTTGCCCTTCTCGGCTTGATTTACCTGCAGCAAGCAAATCGCGGCATTGGTATAGGCATATTCCGGAGTCTTGTAAAGCGGGTTATCAAGGGCCTTCAAAAAATACTTTTCCGATTCCAGCTCCCGGCCATTACGGCACAGAAATGCCCCGAAGTTATTCGCGGCCTCGGAATTTTTTGGATCCAGTTCGGTCGCCTTTCGATAGTGAAACTCGGCCAGTTCTTTTTGCCCAAGCTTGTCCTGCAGCACGGCATACACGTAGTTTGCCTTTACCGATTCCGGATTCTGTCGAAGCGCTTTAACAAGTTTTTCCGTGGCAAGCTCAAAATTGTCCTGTTGCAGGTACCCAAGCCCCATCTCGGTATTTACATCACTGGCCTGTTCGTCCCTGCTCTTGCCGGGATTCACCGCTACGCAAGCCTGGAGTAATCCAGTTACCACAAGCAAAATGAATAGTCTTTTAATTGGCAAGACGCATCCCCTTTATTTCTTTCAAACTTAACTGATACTTTTCGCTACGCCGGCTGCGGTCATGAAATGCGCCTACCAGCTGTCCGCAGGCAGCGTCGATATCGTCTCCGCGCGCGCGCCGGGTGACCGTCACGATTCCCTTACCCGCGGTATAGTCACGAAAACGGTCGATCGCCTGCTGCTCCGAGCACTGATAAATGGCATGCGGATAGGGATTGAAAGGAATCAGGTTCAACTTACAGGGTATATCCCTGATGAGTTTAACCAGTTGACGCGCGTGCTCGAGACTGTCGTTGACGCCATCCAGCATGACGTATTCAAAAGTGATCTTGCGACTCTTGTAACCGTCAATATAACCGTGGCAGGCCTGCAGTAACTTGCGTATCGGGTATTTTCTGTTGATCGGGACCAGCTGGTTGCGCAACCGATCATTGGGTGCATGTAGCGATACCGCCAGCGCAACATCGGTTGAGTGCTCGAGCTTTTCTATCGCTGGAACAACACCAGCGGTGCTTATCGTGACCCGCCGTTTGCTCAAGGCGTAACCATAGTCATCACACATCATATCGACTGCGGCAATGACCGCATCGAAATTCAGCAGCGGCTCACCCATGCCCATCATGACCACGTTGGTAACACCCTTTGTATAACCCTCGGCCAGCAGGCTGTGATGCGCAAAATGCAGTTGGGCGATGATTTCGGCAGTCGTCAGATTGCGATTAAATCCCTGCTTTGCGGTTGCACAGAAACTGCAGTTCAAGGTGCAGCCGAGTTGCGAAGATACGCAAAGTGTCATGCGCGATTTTTCCGGGATTAATACGCACTCGATCGCGTTGTCGCTATCGTCGACGCTCAGTAACCATTTGCGCGTACCGTCGGCCGCGCGCTGATGCGTCAGTATCCGCGGGCGCCGAACGCAACAATTTGCATGCAGAAACTCACGCAAACTCTTGGACATGTCCGTCATCAGGCTGAAGTCGGTAACCCCGCGCTGGTGTACCCATTGCATCAACTGCCGGGCACGAAACGGTTTTTCTCCATTGGAGATAAAGAACGTTTCGAGCGCAGCTCGATTGAAATCAAGCAAATTAATTTTATCAGTCGTGGGCATCGGATTAGACACGGGCACTCAGGCTCAGCCAAACATGATTCCCCGGTCTGGACAATCAACCGGGTCGATCGGCGAATTTTACGCATAAATTCGACTCAGTAGAAGTGAAATGCAGTCAGTTATCGGGTATTTGGGGGCTTTTGGCACGTTTTCCTTGTAAAACAGCTTGTTAGGTCAGGGTAGCCAGATATAATTCGCTTTTTCTCCAGCTTTGGCAGGCCCGAGGCCCCCGCATGATTTTCACCGAAACCCGAGGCAACGACGGTATACGCCAGGCGCGCATGAGCTTTTCGGGCGCGCTGCAGTCTCCGATCGCCTCGTTCGGCGGAATTTACAGCCCCGAGGCCATGCCACCGCTTGACCCCGGATTCCTGGGCCGCCACCTGGACAGTTCATACAAGCAATTGGCGCTCGCCTTGCTGCAACACCTCGATATCGATATCGACACGCAAGTGTTACGTCAGGCACTTGATTTGTACGATCGTTTCGACGACGCGACTGACCCGGTACCGGTGGTCAGGCTGGATCAGAATATATTTGTCAGCGAACTCTACCATGGGCCAACCCGTGCCTTTAAGGACATGGCGTTACAACCCTTTGGCCTGGTACTGTCGGAGCTCGCGCAACAGCAACAACAACAATACCTGATCCTGACCGCAACCAGCGGTGACACGGGTCCGGCCGCGTTGGAGACGTTTCGCAACCGTGCCAACATCCGTGTTGCCTGCCTGTATCCGGATGGCGGCACCTCCGACGTGCAGCGCCTGCAGATGGTGACCGAGGATGCACCCAATCTCAAGGTAATTGGTATTCGCGGTAATTTTGACGACGCGCAGTCAGCGCTTAAATCGCTACTTTCTTCACAAACGTTTAACCAGCGCTTAAGCGAATTAAACATATCCCTGTCAGCCGCCAACTCGGTTAATTTCGGGCGCATCATATTCCAGATGCTGTACCAGTTTCATTGCTACCTGGCGTTGGTGCGTCAACAGGCAATTACGCTGGGTGAAAGTATCGTGCTGCATATTCCCAGCGGCAATTTTGGTAATGCGCTGGGCGCTTACTATGCCCATCGTCTCGGTTTGCCGATCGCTAAAATCGTAATCGCGTCCAACGCCAATAACGTACTCACCGAATGGATTCAAACCGGTCGCTACGACCTGAGTCATCGCGACCTGATTACGACGACTTCACCGGCGATGGATATTCTCAAATCATCCAATGTTGAGCGCCTGCTGTTCGACCTGTTCGGTGCGATCCGCACCCGGGAACTGATGCAGCAGCTAGACGAGCTGGGTTGTTACCAGCTCGAACCAAAGGAGCATGAGCAGGTTACCGAGGTATTTGCGGCCGATTTTTGTTCAGACAACGAAGGAAAGGAGTACATTCGACAGACTTTTGCGCAGGGATACCTGGTAGATCCACATACAGCGACCTGCCTGAAAACCTGCCGGTCGGAGCCCTTTCGGGACCAGGTCAATCTCATTTATTCGACCGCGGAATGGACCAAGTTCGCTCCGGTTATGGACAATGCGATTAATGGAAACGAACCAGAATCGGACCGGGCGGCACTGGAATCGGTTGCGGCCGCCGCCGGCATAAAGGTGCCCGAGGTCATCGCACAATTATTCGAGAAAGCCATCGCTCACCCCGACGTTGTCAAAAAGCAGGACATCGAAAGCGAGATTTTGAAATTCCTGGAACCGAAGCGCTAGGAATCCGATTCGAGGCCGGCTTCAGTCCATTTGATAATCAACAGGCTGGCTAATCCGAGTATCGCGAATCCTGCCACCAGCGGCATAATAGTCGAGTTATAGGCGTTGGCAATGATGATCCCAAACACAACCGAGATCAGGGTTGACAGGGACCCTACGACCGCCGACCCAAGACCGGCTATGTGACCGAGCGGCTCCATCGCGAGCGCAATCAGGTTTCCAAACAGAATACCAAAGAAAAAGAATACGCAAAGCAGATACATCATTAACATGAAAAGGCCTGGATGACCATCCAGAAATGCCGCGCCAAGAAAAAATGGAAAAGACAGCAAACAGATCACCTGCAGCGCGATTCTTGACAGACGCCTCATTCCGAAGCGCATCACCAGGCGCGCGTTTACCAGCGATGCGCAGCCAATCGCACTGGCCAGAATTCCGAAATAAAGTGGAAACAGGTCGAATAACTCGTACTGTACCTGGAAAATCTGCTGAGAGCTGCTGAGGTACCCGAGGAAAGCACCAAAAATAAATCCCATCGTCAAGGTGTAGCCCAGCGCGGCCCGGTTTCTGAGTATGGCCTGAATATCGAGCAACAATTGGGCGAAAGAAAACCTGATTCGGTTCTTGCGCGCCAGTGTCTCGGGTTGACGCAACCAGAACCAGGATACAACCACCAGCACCAGCAGCAGAAACATAGCGAAGATCCAGTGCCAGCTGGCCAGCTTCAGAATCAGCTGCCCTATCGCAGGCGCGAATACCGGAACCAGTATGAACACGGTCATCACGAAAGACATGACTCTTGCCATTTCGCGGCCTTTGAACTGATCGCGAACCAGCGCAATCGATACGATGCGCGGCCCCGAGGCCCCCAATCCCTGCAGAAATCGGCCCAGCAACATCTGCTCGAAATCGACTGCAACGATAGAAAGCACGCAACCCAGCGCGAACACTGCAAAACCCGAGATAATGGAGGGACGACGACCGAACGAATCCGACAGCGGGCCGAAAAATATTTGACCGAAGGCCATACCCGCAAAAAAAATCGAGATCACGTATTGGCTGTCATTAATCTGATGCACACCGAGATCGGCCGCAATCTCCGGCAGTGCCGGCAACATCGCATCGATTGAAAGCGCAACCAGCGATATGATCAATGCAATGAGAATAACAAACTCGATAAACCCGGGACTTCGACCGGCTACCCGGGGATTCATCTCGCGACTCGTCCGACGCCTATCGAGGCGCTGCAAACGTCATCTTCAGACAACTGGCAGTGTCTGGACAAAGCGACGTAAATTGGCGGGTACTTGCAATAGCGGGCGGGACTTCGATACGATCAATTCGCTTAAAACCCAGATTTTCAAAATAGGCCCCGGCAGTTTCGGTGAGTAAATAAACCGACTCCCTGCCCTCGGAATCAGCGAACCTGATGAGGTGTTCGATGATGCTTTTTCCGAGACCACGGCCGCGATATTGCTCGTGCACGACCACGGAGCGCAGCAGCGCAACGTTTGCAGCAGGTTCGAGTCCTCCGGCAGCAATCAGATCGGCCCCGTCGAAGATCCCATAGAAATTTTGCACCTGTTCTGCACAATCCTCCGCCGGTAGATTATTGCCAAGCAGCAGGTTTTCCAGCTGAACCAGGTCACCAGCCCGAAGCCTGATTATCGAATCGAAAGGCAAGACGCCGGCACTCCCGTCTTAATCCCCGTCGAGCGTCTCAACGCGAATCCGGTGGACATCGCCGTGTACAACTTCAAGTCGCTTGATTGCATCAATCGCATCGACCATTTGCTGTTCCTGGATCCTTTGCGTCAGCATGATAATTGTCGCCCGTGTGACCCCGGATTCCGGCTCCTTTTGCAATACCGCTTCGATAGAAATTTCCTTATCTCCCATAATGCGGGTGATTTCAGCCAAAACACCGGGACGATCATCGGCACACATGCGTAAATAGTAGGCAGTTTGAATCTCAGTGATCGGCAGAATCGGTAGATCGACAATTTGATCGGGCTGGAAAGCCAGATGCGGTACCCGGTTCTGTGCATCGGTGGTAATCGTGCGGGCAACGTCGATAATATCTGCGATTACGGCAGATGCGGTTGGGTCGGCTCCTGCCCCGGCACCATAGTAGAGTGAAGGCCCAAGCCTGTCAGCCTGCACCAGCACCGCGTTCATGACGCCGTCCACATTGGCAATCAATCTTTTTTCCGGAATCAGGGTCGGATGTACACGCATTTCAATTCCTGCCTCGGAACGACGTGCTACGCCCAAATGCTTGATTCGATAACCTAGCTGATTGGCATAGACCACGTCCTCGGTCGAAATGCCACCAATACCTTCCGTGTAAACAGCGTCGAACTGCAGCGGGATACCGAAGGCAATCGACGCCAGGATACAGAGCTTATGGGCCGCATCAATTCCTTCGACGTCAAAAGTTGGATCTGCTTCGGCATAGCCCAGTTGCTGAGCCTCATGCAGTACGTCGTCAAAATCACGACCCTTATCACGCATTTCCGTGAGTATGAAGTTACCGGTGCCGTTGATAATTCCAGCAACCGACTGGATATGATTCGCACTTAAACCCTCGCGAATCGATTTGATGATCGGTATACCCCCGGCTACTGCAGCCTCGAATACAACATTGACGCCACTTTTCTGGGCCGCGGCAAATATTTCGTTACCGTGTAATGCGATCAACGCCTTGTTGGCGGTCACTACGTGTTTCCCTTTTTCGATCGCCTGCATCACCAGTTCAAGCGCCGGGTCATAGCCACCGATAAGCTCGATGACGATATCGATTTCGGGATTGTTGATGACTTCAAAAGGATCATCAACGAGATTGATATCTCCGCTACCCTGTGGCAATCCAGCCGCGACATTGCGCCGTGACGCCTGAATAATTTCTATTTTTCGACCTGCCCGACGCGCGATTTCGGCGGAATTATTCTTTAACACTATCGCGGTACTGGCACCGACGGTACCGACACCAAGCAAACCCAGTTTCACCGGTTTCAATCAAAGTCTCCAGAAGTCATCGCAGGGGATTTTCGAACGCGCAACAGTAAGAAAACTATACTCGACTGTCAACCACAAGCATCATTGGGCCAATATTGATCAGGCTGGCAATTTACATTATTCTGAGTTGCATGCCGCTTGCCGAAGACATCATCACCAGTAGCCATCGAATCACCGCCTATGACACGGGCATGATCAGCATAAACGAGGAGATATATCGTCAAAGCCTGGTCATGACGGCCGATTCTATTCTGTGTCCGTGGCCGGTTTCATCGCTTGAGCATCTCGATACGGAAACCCTGGCGCCAATATTCGATTCAAAACCAACGGTGGTCCTGCTCGGCACCGGCGAACGCCAAATGTTTCCGGATGCCAGGATATTCGTACAGTTCGGCGAGCGGGGCATCGGCCTCGAGGTCATGGACAACGGCGCCCTGTGCCGCACCTTTAATATCCTCGTCGCCGAAGACCGCGACGTCACCGCCGCCATCATCCTCAACGCCTCAAACACCTGACTCACAAATACCGAGCCAACAACCCGACCGATAATCCGTCCGAACGCTATCCCGGAATAAAGCTCGCAAAAGACGCTCCCAACCGGCGCGCGCGCCGGTTGGTCCATCCATGGAATCGCTTGGAGAGCGGCACGGATGCCGCGCTCCACTTTTGCTGGCTTTATTCCGGGATAGCTACCCACGGTAGAGGCAACCGAAGAGACTCATTGCGACATAAAGACCGGGTGCTGAAAAATGCTTGTTTTTAAAGGGTCAGGCCGCAGGGATGCGGTGGTCCGACACATCGGCTGAGGCGATCCGAGACAAGGACGTCGAGTCTCGCCGTGCCCTTTAAAAACAAGCATTTTTCAGGTAGCCGAAGGCCACCCGGTCAGTCGCAATGAGTCTCTTCGGTTGCCTGTACAGAGTTCGAAGGATTGTGGGCCGGGTTGTCGGCCTAGTAAGCGCGAGAGCGGTGTTATTCTTCGATTATGTTTTCGCGCGAGTAGCCGCTGTGCTCGAGGATGCGACGCAGCTTGCGCAGTGCATCCATCTGGATCTGGCGCACGCGCTCACGGGTGACACCGAGCTCGAGCCCAACCTCCTCCAGCGTACCGCGCGCGTGATTGCGCAGACCAAAGCGGCGTACCACAACATCCCGCTGCTTCTCATCGAGTTCGTCGAGCCAGCTGTCAAGGTGCGCTATCACGGATTCATCCTGCAGAATAACAGATGGATCCGCATTATTATCGTCAGGGATAACGTCGAGTAGCGGGCGTTCACCCTCACCGCCCATCGGAATATCGAAGGAGGAAACACGATCAGCGAGCTTGAACATTTTCTCGACGTCTTTTACCGGTTTCTTCAGCAACCTGGCCACGTCCTCGGGCGTTGCCTCCCGGTTCAATTCCTGGGTGAGTTTTCGTGCCGCCCTGAGGTAGGTGTTCAATTCCTTGATCACGTGAATCGGCAACCTGATAGTGCGTGTCTGGTTCATCAGGCCGCGTTCTATGGTTTGCCTGATCCACCAGGTGGCATAGGTTGAAAAACGAAAACCGCGCTCAGGATCAAATTTTTCGACCGCGCGGATCAGGCCCAGGTTGCCCTCTTCGATCAGATCGAGTAGCGCCAGCCCGCGATTCATGTATCGTCTCGCAATCTTGACGACCAGGCGCAGGTTACATTCGATCATTTTATCGCGCGCCGCGGTGTCACCTTTTAACGCGAGCCGCGAATAGTGGACTTCCTCTTCCGCGGTCAACAGTGGTGAAACTTCTATTTCCTTGAGGTAGAGCCGGGTTGGATCTGCATCCGATGAGCGACGTGTCGTCGTCTTGCGACGATCCGTTTCAGGCTTGCGTCGATCGACAAATTTCTCACTCTCGGTGGCGTCCCCTTCGCCCGCTCCGATCGTAGTGATCTCTTCTACTTCGTCTTCGTCTCCATCCTCGACATCGGCTTCCAGATCGGTCGCTTCCTCATCGTCGACAAGATCCTCTACCAACTCTTCTGGCGGTATTTCGGTATCTTCGATAAGAGACTTATCGGTCGATTTAGTCATTGAGAAGTTCCTTTAATTCTTTGGCAGATACTTCATAGGGTCAACTGGCTTACCGTTTCGCCTGATCTCAAAATGCAGCTTTGCAACGTTATCTCTGCTTCCCATTTTCGCGACCATCTTCCCTGCCTTTACTGCGCTTCCCTCTTGCACCAGACGTTCCTGACAATAGGCATAGGCACTCAGATAGGTATCGCTGTGCTTGATAATGATCAGATTACCATAACCGGCCAAACCATTACCACTATATACCACGCTTCCATCTGCAACTGCGCGTACCGGTTGACCGAGTCGTCCAGCAATATCGATTCCGCGTCGACCGAGTTCTGACGCCAGAAAAGTATTCATAGGTTTGCCTTTGGTCGGCCATAACCATTTAACCGGATTGCGCCCACTAGACTGCTTATTTTTGGTACTGGTGGCAACTTTAGGCTGGGTAGAAGTGCTTTTTTTGCTCGCGCTACTTGCGGTACTTTTAATGGTACCGGCAACAGCTTGTCCGCTGGGTTTTATCAACCGCAGGCGCTGTCCCGGGTGAATCGGCGAATTGACGCCGATCTGGTTCCAGCGGGCCAGTTGCTTGTAGTCGAGTCCGTAACGCCACGCGATCGAATAAAGCGTATCACTCGGTTTTACCGTATACCAACCGGCACCGCGCGACACATAAGTCGGCGGCTTTACCGTAACGCAGGAAACCAGCAGCAATACGGCAAGAGCGGTAGTGAGAGCTGATTTCATGATTCGACTTTTACTGTTTAAAATTATAAATACCAATCGCTATCAGCAATGCGACAACGATAAACCATCCAATATATTCGATATACCTGACCAACTTAGGTTCAATTGCCGGCCCAAATCTTGCCAGACACCAGGCCAACAGGAAAAACCGCGCACCGCGGCCAATAATCGATGCGAACAGAAATGGTAAAATCGCAAGATTCAATACCCCCGCGGCGATCGTAAATATCTTGTAAGGAACGGGTGAAAATCCGGCCACCAACACTGCCCAGAAACCCCACTGGTTAAACCACAGGATTACCGTGTCGAATCGGGTCTGGTATCCCCAACTGATAATATAGGGTTCGGCCAGGTCGAACAGAAATGCGCCGATTGCGTAACCCACAAGACCGCCCAGAACTGAAAAAACCAGTGTTAGCGTGGCAAAATACAACGCTCGCGAAGGTCGAGCCAGGGCCATCGGCGCCAGCATAACGTCGGGCGGGGGGAAAGGCAGGATGAAGGATTCAACAAAGCTGAGCGCCGACAGGTAGTAAGGTGCCTGCCTGCGACGCGCGAACTGCATGACAGCACGGTAGATCTTTTCAAAAACCTGCACTAGTTTAATCCCGGCAACAGCGGCACAAACACGACTTTTTCCAGCGCCTCGCTCACCAGACCACTTTGACTTCGGGTTACCTTGGTCATGGTTTGATCGGTACCGTTATCGAATGGCAACACCATGATGCCCCTATCACTGAGTTGTGACACCAGAGCTGCCGGTAACTCGGTGCAGGCAGCCGTCATGATAATTCGATCAAAGCGATAACTGGGATTAGGCCAACCCTCGGTGCCATCGGTATAACGCAACTGAACGTTATACAATTCCAGTTCAGCGAGTCGTTGCTTTGCCTGGAGATACAACGCTTCGATGCGCTCAATGCTATAAACCTGGGGGAAAATATTGGCTAGCACTGCGGTCTGATACCCGCAACCGGTACCAATTTCAAGCACAGAGTTGGGCATACCATCTTCCAGCAACAGCTGCGTCATTTGGGCAACGATATAGGGTTGTGAAATCGTCTGTCCATAGCCGATTGGCAGCGCGGTATCCTCATAGGCCCGGTGCGCAAGAGCCTCATCGACAAACAAATGCCGGGGCACGCGACGCATCACTTCAAGTACCTGTTCGTTATTGATGCCCTGCTGTTTCAGGCGCCTGACCAGGCGATCACGCGTACGCTGGGAGGTCATCCCGATTCCCTGGTGTTCCCGATCCGACATATTCACAAAGCGGCCAGCCAATCTTGCAAAGGTTCGATACCGTTATGACGCGTCAGGTCAATCTGCATCGGGGTTACCGAGGCAATGGCGTGTTCGACCGCGTAGAAGTCGGTGCCGGGACCGGCATCCTGGGCCTCGCCCGGTGGACCAACCCAGTATATCGGACGGCCATTGGGATCACGCTGCTTTACCATGGATTCGGACCGGTGTCGGAAACCGAGGCGAGTTGCCTGGATCGCAGTAATATCGCGACCGGGTAAATCAGGCACGTTTATATTGAGCAGGGTGTCATCCGGTAACGGACTTTGGGTGAGTCTTCCAATCACGCGCCGGGTAATCTGTGCGGCGGAAAGAAAATGGTTTGCCGGTTTGCCGACAAGCGATACCGCGATCGCGGGCAGGCCCAGGTAACGACCTTCCATCGCGGCTGCCACGGTACCCGAATACAACACATCGTCACCGAGGTTGGGGCCAGCATTAATGCCCGAGACAACCATATCGGGCTGCTCATCGAGCAATCCCGACAGTGCCAGGTGAACACAGTCGGTAGGCGTTCCGTCGACGTAATAGCTGCCATCCGAAGATTGCTCGACGCGCAGCGGGCGCATCAGGGTCAGTGAATTACTGGCCCCGCTTTTATTCCGATCCGGGGCAACCACGGAAATGTCGGCAACCTGGGCAAGTTCCTGTGCCAGAATTTTGATTCCGGGCGCCAGGTAGCCGTCATCGTTGGTAATGAGAATGTGCACGGAATGGGATTCTATATGATTTGAATGCAGGTCTGAGAGCATTTTCGGATAATATACAGGGAAAAATAACATTTACTTTGTGATAACTCGATGAACGACGATGACGACTCCGAATTTGCCCGGCTGATCCCGGGGGTTAAACGCCTGCGTCAAGATCGCATCAACGTCTATCAGCATCGCCGTCGGGAAAAGAATGTAACCCGGGCCAAGAACGCGGGTACGCATTGGCAGGAATCTGGGTTTGTTGACGAGTCCGTTCCGGCGCGCGATACCCACTTTAAGCCCGGTCTGCAAAAAAAACTGCAACGCAAAATAAAACAGGGGACAATCCGTCCCGAAACCAGCATCGATTTGCACGGTTACCGACAGCTCGAGGCACTGGAAGCGCTGGAAGCGTTCTTAGCCGATGCGCTGCAGCACGGAAACCGGATGTTATTAATCGTCCATGGCCAGGGCTATCGATCGCAAAGCGATGCAGTGCTCAAGCCCCTGGTACAACGCTGGCTCGCAAACCAGGCGCAGGTGCTCGCCTGGTGCCCAGCCCTGGCACGAGACGGCGCGGCGGGTGCGAGTTATGTTTATCTGCGCGGTAGTTGAGCCTTATTCGACGGGCCAATTGATTTCCGCCGCGGTATAAACCCCGATCACGACTTCGTTCAAAGACTCGGGCATTTTCGAATCCTGTACTGACAGTGGAACTCGACCACCCATTATTTCCGCCTTTTGCTGCGGATATAGCGGATTCCGATAGGGTTCGGCGTAACCCTGCGGATGGATCGGCAGGTTTCCCGGGGTATATTTATCCGACGCACCCAGCGTATGCATTAGTTCATGTGCGATGACGACCTGGTTAGAGCCGTTGTAGGATTTATCGGCAAAGGCGTTGATGATGCCGATAAGCCCGCTTTGCAATCCAACCGAATGGCGCAGTGATTGCGTGGTTTCGGTATCGTAATAGTTCACGAATAGCTCGACGTCACCTGCCTCGCTATCGCTGCGCCAGCCACGGTAGGTAGCCCAGGCCCGGAACTTCAGACTCCACCAGATATTCTCGAGCATGCTCTGGCCGGATGGGGGCTGTGGGGGCCCCGACTGCAGGCGCCCGTTGTAGGCAACATCGATAGCGTCAATCTTGATGCCGTAACGTCTGGCCTCGCGGTTTACAAATTTTTCTGTCATCTCGAAGCTCCGGGTCGTGAGCGAATCGATATACTTATCGGTCGCTGCGCGACCATCTCCGTTCACCGCATAGATTCGCACCCACAGAGGATTCTCCCAGTTGGTCGAACGCGTTTTGTTCAGTGCCTCGTTAACTGCGACAAACAGCAGTATCAACAACAGGATCAGATAGCGCAGGTTCTTTCGCATCAGGCGGTTCTAGCTGACCAGTTGCTCAGCCCGGTAAAGCACTTCGATACCGGCCGTTTTTTGATGAGCGTTTTCACTCAGGTAACGACGCCAGCGTCGCGCATTGGGTTCTCCGTGAAACAACCCGATGATATGGCGCACCATGTGCATCAATGGCAGGCCCTGTCCAAGCTGCCGTTCGATATAAGGGTAAACACGGTGCAGCATTGCCATGCGGCTGGGAATTTCGGCACGCGGTTGATTGAAAATCACCTGGTCGACATTATGCAGCAGATAGGGGTTTTGGTATGGCTCGCGGCCCAGCATGACGCCATCGACCTGCTGTAAATGGTTGCGACAGGCATCGAGGGTTTTAATGCCACCGTTGATGATGATCTGGTGATCCGGTAAATCCCGTTTAAGACGATAAACCCAGTCGTATTTCAGCGGCGGTATTTCCCGATTTTGTTTCGGACTAAGTCCCTGCAACCAGGCATTGCGTGCGTGCACGATCAGCGCATCTGCCCCGGCCTCGACCTGGGTCGAGGCAAAGACGGCGAATATTTCATACGCTTCCTGCTGGTCGACGCCGGTACGATGCTTTACGGTAACCGGTAGCGACGTCGCCGATTTCATTGCCGAGACACATTCAGCCACCAATCCCGGATCCTTCATCAGGCAGGCACCAAAGCTGCCGGACTGAACCCGGTCACTGGGGCATCCGCAGTTCAAATTGATTTCATCATAGCCGTATTCTTCACAAATTTGCGCGGCACGGTATAACTGCTGCGGATCCGAGCCACCCAGTTGAATCCCCAGTGGATGTTCTTCTTTATTGAAGCCGAGCAGGCGATCACGGTCGCCATGCAAAACGGCGGCAGCGGTAATCATCTCGGTATACAGCAGAATGCGATCAGAAAACAAACGCAGGAAAAAGCGCAGGTGCCGATCCGAGCAGTCCATCATCGGGGCGATACTGAATCGCCGATCGATAACCATCTTGTTGTTACGCTCTGATGTCACTGCTAATCGTTTCCGCTCAGGCGATCCGCCTGACGTCCTGCACATTCGGTAGCTGGGAAAGCTTGTCAATGATAGCGACCAGTTCGTCAACACTGTGAATCTCCATGGTAAGACGGGTATAGACCATTTGCTCCGCCTTGTTGGTATTGGAGTTTATATTCAGCAGGTTGACTTTCAAGTTTGCCAGGATGGTGCTGATGTCCTGCATCAGGCCGGTGCGCTGGTACGCAGTCAGGGTGACTTCGACCGGGTAAACCGATCCGTTCTGCCGACCCCACTCAACCTCGATCAGGCGCGGTCGTTTCTCGTCCGGTAATGCCAGGATGTTCGAACAACTGCGCTTGTGAATCGAAATACCACTGTTGATGGTAATGAATCCAATAATCTCATCCCCGGGCACCGGTTTGCAGCAGCGCGCAAACTGCGTCATCAGGTTACCAACGCCATGAATGCTGACTTCATCCCGGGAGGTTTGCGCTTTGCTTACTTTTTTGATTTTCTTGAACGGATCCTGCTCGGGTTCGGATTGCAGATACCCGACGATCTGGGGCGAGGTAATCAATCCGCGACCGATATCGGCATAAAACTGGTCCGCATCCTTGCGCTTGAAATGCACCACCAGGTTTTTCAGATTCGCGTCGTGAATCGAGTACTTGCTCAGGATGCGATCATAGATAGATTTTCCATCCAGCAGATTTTGTTCGAAATCCTGGTGGTTAAACCAGTTTCGCACCTTGGACCGGGTCCCTGCTGACTTGATGAAACCCAGGTTCTTGTTCATCCAGTCGCGACTGGGCCGGCTCTCCCTGGTGGTCAGAATCTCAACCTCGTCACCTGTCCGCAACACCGTTGTCAGGTTGACGATGCGCCCGTTGACCTTGGCTCCGCGACAGCGGTGACCAACCTCGGAGTGAATGCTGTAGGCAAAATCGAGCGGGGTACCACCTTGCGGAATATCGACAATTTGACCAGTTGGTGTAAATACGTAGACCCGATCATTCGATAATTCGGTCGATATCTCCGAAATCGCGTCGGATACTTCTTCCTCCGAGCCCTGCAGCAGATCACGCATTTGCGCGATGCTGGATTCCATACGCTTGTCGAGTTTCGCACCTTCCTTGTAGCGCCAGTGCGATGCAACTCCGAGTTCGGAATTTTCATGCATCTCGAAGGTACGAATCTGGACTTCTACAATCTTGCCGTCATCGGCGACAACTGCCGTATGCAGCGACTGGTACCCGTTCTCCTTGGGATTGGCGATATAGTCATCGAACTCGGCAGGGATATGCTGCCAGGTGGTGTGGACAACTCCGAGTACCGCGTAACAATCGGCCACCGAATCGACCAGTATCCGTACCGCACGAACATCGAAGAGTTCATGAAACTCGAGATTCTTACGCCGCATCTTGCGCCAGATACTGACAATGTGCTTGACGCGACCCTCAACGCTTGCACTGAGTTCCTGCTCCGCCAGCAGATCTTTCAGGCGTGCGATAAATTTTTTAATGAAGGTTTCACGTTCGCTGCGTTTCTCTTCCAACAACCTGGCGATCCGCTTATACGCCTGAGGTTCCAGTGCCCGAAACGCCAGGTCTTCAAGTTCCCACTTGAGCAATCCCATACCGAGGCGGTTGGCCAGGGGCGCAAAAATATCGAGCGTCTCCTGTGCGATCCAGCGACGTTGTTCGTAGTTATCGTGTTTTAACAGTGGTAATCGTTCCACCCGGTAACACAACTTAATCAGCATGACGCGCACGTCGCTGACAATGGCCATCAGCAGGCGGCGCAGTTTTTCAGCCTGTTCGGGTGTATTTATTTGCGCTTGCGCCCCTTCTTTTAGCGTATTCAGTTTGTTTACACCCTGCGTCAGCCTGGCAATTTTGTTACCAAATTCCGATTCGATACGCTTGATATCCAGCACATCGCGTAACGCGGGATCACTGAGCAGGGTTGCGATAACCGCTTCACGATCATTACCCAGGTCGAGCACCCGTCTGGCAACATCGATACTGCGTGGCAGGCTCTTGTTCAGGTGCTTTGCTCCGGATGCATAATCCAGCGCTTTGGCGAGTTCTTCATCCCAGCCAATCTGTCTGGTCACTGCCGCAATAAATTTTTTATCGGATGCGGTTTTCATGGGATGTCGGGTCAGGAGCGTAATATTTTCATGGGTGAAATATTATAAACCCTACGGCTTACCAGGGTACCGGCCAGCGTGAGAACGAGGCAGGCTGAAACCAGGCTGTAAATCCATACCATCGGCGATAACTGGAATTCAATCTTGAAAAAATAAACGCTAATCGCCCAACCGGCCAGGCTCGCCAAACAGGCCGAGAAAAAACCGATCAAGGCGCCCATCAGCGTGTATTCGAACACGTGCACCCGGTACAGCTGGCTGGTATGCGCACTCAGGGCGCGCAGCAGCGAAGATTCGATCTCACGTTCCTGTCTACCGGTTTGTATCGCGGCGAGTAACACGATGGTTGCAGAGGCCAGTGCAAACAGGAAAAAGAATTGCAGGGCAACAGTCGCCTTGTCAACGATGGCGCGCACGCGCGCCATCAGTTCGCTGATATCGAGCAGGGTCACCGAGGGATAGCGCTTCAAAAGCTGCTTCAGATCAGCCTTGTTCTGGTCTGTGATCAGAGCGCTCAACAACCAGGTTTGTGGAAAAGACTCGAGTAATTCAGAATTTGCGATCAGGTAGAAATTGGGTTTGAAATTTTCCCATACGACCGAACGAATGCTGGTCACCTCCGCCTGCATAACCTTGCTGCCGACAGTCATCGTGAGCCTGTCACCGAGTTTCAAATCCAGTCTTTTCGCCATCCCCTCTTCCACCGACATTTGCGCCAGTCCCGGATTCGCGCTCAGCCACTGGCCTTCGACTATCCTGTTTTGATCGGGTATTTCTTCCGCATAGGTAATGTTGAAAGTGTGCGTTACCGAATGGGATGCACGCGGGTCGGAAAAATCGATCTTGTCGACATCTACTGAATTGATTTGCGACATCCTCGCGCGCACCAGCGCATAGGGTGTCGACGCGTCGATACGCCGCTGCTCGAAAAAATTCCTGATGCCGCCCACGTCCTCGCTGCGTATATTGATCAGGAAATAGTTTGGGATATTCTCGGGCAACTGCGCCTCCCATTCGCCCAGCAGTTCATCCTTGACCACGGCGATTAAAAGAATCGCGATCAATACCAGGCTGAATCCCGCCATCACGTAGATCGCGCCGCGAGAGGTTGCCTGCAAGCGGCTCAGCAGGTATTGCCGCAACCAGAACCTGCGCCGCGAGGAAAACAGCAGCAGTTTCACCATCCATCCCAGGATGAGCGGCAATACCAGGGCGCAGGCCAGCACCAGCGCCAGCGTGGCCACCGCCAGTATCGAGCTTTGCATCAGCATCATCAGGACGATGAATATGGCAACAATCGCGCTGCTCGATATTAACAGCCCGCGGATCAGGGAACGCCGGTTGCCGCCGCTACGTAACACCTGCATCGGCGGAGTCGCGGTTGCGTTGACCAGGTACGGCAGCGAAAAACCCGATAGCGCCAGCAATCCAACCAGCGCCGCCGTCAGGTAGGGCCGCAAACCGTATACCTGGGGTAGCGTTCTACCAAACCATCCATCCAGCGCCCACTGCAGCGGAAATTGCGTGCACCAACCAACCAGCACACCGATGACGGTGGCCGCGATCCAGAGCGCACCGAGCTGACGCAGGTAATACTTCAGCAGGCTGAACTGCGAAATGCCGAAGGCGCGTAGCATCGCTACTTTCGGGGCTTCCTGGCTGGCCGTGTAACGGGCGGTAATGGCGATTGCCGCCATCGCAATTACCAGCGTCAACACGATTGCAAGCGCAAAAAACTTTCGTGTCCGCTCCAGTGCCTGTCGCATTTCCGGCCGGGCATTTTCTAGATCCTGGATTTCTTCCCCGGGTTTCAAATTCTGGCTGAGCCAGTTCTTGTAACTTGCTACATCGGCCTGCTCGCCGGCAAACATCAGTCGATAACGGACGCGGCTGCCCGGTATGACGAGACCGGTTTCGGCAAGATCGTCAAGATTCATCAGTACCCGTGGCGCCAGGTTAAAGATGGCCCCACCCCGGTCGGGCTCGTAGGTTAAAAGCCAGCCGCTATCGAAAGATTGATTGCCCAGGCTGATCCTGGTGCCGACGAGGTCGCTGAGCTTGGTATCAACCCAGACCTGGCCACTCGATGGAATTTCTGTTGTCGTGGTGCGCGTGCCGGTTACCTCCCGGGCTATTTCCAACCTGCCGCGCAACGGATAGGCATTATCGACCGCCTTTAATTCTACCAGCCGCGGATTATCGTCGATAAAAATGGCGGTACGCAGGCTTGCACTCTGGCTGATTTGCAGACCTTGCCTGCGGGCTTCCTGGCGATACTCGTCCGCAAATTCATTGCTGGAAACAATCACCATATCGGCCGCCAGTAATTCGCTCGCCTGGCGATCGAGCAACAGCCCGATACGATCGGTAATCAGCTGGCTGGAGGTGACGATGCCGACCGTAATCACGGTGGCGATAAACATCAGCCAATAGGAATGGAGAGTGGCGCGTTTAACCTTCATTACATATCAGTTTGCTAGCAGTTTGCCCGATTCGATCAGGATCTGGCGATCCCCTCGTTCCAGCAATTCCTCTTCATGCGTTACCAGAACCAGCGTGGTGCCCGACTGGTCACGTAAATGGAACATTAAATCGGTGATCTGGCGACCGGTGACCGCATCCAGATTACCCGTCGGTTCGTCGGCAAACAATACCTTCGGACTAGTCGCGTAGGCCCGGGCAATTGCCACCCGCTGCTGTTCGCCACCCGAAAGATGCTCAACCAGGGTATCGGTTTTAGCTTCCAGGCCCACCTGTTGCAAGCTCGCGATGGCAAGCTGATGGGCATCATCAATCCCGGCCAGTTCGAGCGGTAGCATGACGTTTTGTGCTGCCGTTGCACCCTGCACCAGGTGAAAGGACTGGAACACGAAGCCTACTCGTCCAGCCCGTATCGACGAACGCTGTTCTTCGTTCGCATCGGTCAGATTATGGCCAAATAGGATCACGTCTCCACTGCTGGCCTGATCGAGACCCGCCATCAAACCCAGCAGCGTGGTTTTACCGGAACCCGAGGCACCCTTGATGACAACGGCCTCCTGGTACTTAACATCCAGCGATATATTGTCTAGGATATCGAGCTTTCCATTCGGGGTATCAACGGTCTTGCATACCTGGTTCAATTCAATGCAGAAATTATCTTCGGCCATGGTCCTGTTCTTGTTGCTGGGCTTTCACTGCAGTGGTAATGCAACTCACGCCGCGACACGCATCCTCATTGTAGGCGACAGTCTGAGCGCCGCCCACGATATATCGATAGAAAAAGGTTGGGCGCAACTGTTCAGCTCCAATATAAGGTCAAGTTTTCCGCAAACAAGCGTTATCAATGCCAGCATCAGCGGGGAAACCACGTTTGGCGGCCTGCAACGCCTGCCGGGATTGCTGGCGGAACATCAACCCACGCACCTGATTATAGAGCTGGGCGGCAACGACGGGCTGCGCGGGCTCGGTTTCGAGCAGAGCACGGAAAACCTGCGGCAAATGGTAAAACTTGCCGAAGACCGCTCAACAACGGTGCTGTTGATCGGGGTGCGCATGCCACCGAACTTCGGGGCCGCCTATAACGAGCGCTTTCAGCAAATCTTCGAAACCATTACCGACGAATTCGGAATACACTACCTGCCCAGGTTTCTCGACGGGATCGCGGCCAGTGATCCCGCCCTGATGCAGGCAGACGGAATTCATCCGACGGCTATTGCCCAACCGATTCTGGCGCGGAAGGTTGAAGCCAAGATGATTCGAATTCTCAATCACTGAGCAACGCCTCAAGCTGATGCAAATCGGTCACCTCGTACTCTGGTGCAGGTGAGTGATGCGGCCACGCGACGCCTTCGCGGTTGACCCAGACCGCCTGGTAACCGGCTTCCAGCGCACCCACCACATCGTAAACGGGGTGATCACCCACGTAGACAATTTCTTCCGGCAGGGCCTCGAAGCGTTCGGCCAGGTGCTGGTAAATCAAGCGATCCGGTTTAGCCGCCATCACGTCGGCAGCACTGACCGAATGCTCGATCAGGTGATCGAGCCCAACATGCGGAATACTGGCATTGCCATTGGTGATGGAACCAAGACGGTATTTCTGCCCGAGTCGGTGCAGGCAAGGTAATACGTCGTCATAAAACTCGACCTGCTGACGTGCCTCGAAAAAAATATCAAAGCCGTTCCTAGCGACCTGTTCGCCGTCGTAATCATGGATCTCGCCGAGGTGCTGCAGGAAATCGCAGCGCATCGCGGTCATATCCACAGCGTAGTGCTGCTCGCGACCGCTGAATTCGCGGCGGTATTCGAGCATCTGAGCAGGATCAAATCGTTCCGTGATGCGCGGATAGTGTTTTTCCAGCCATTGATACAGCAGTTCCTCGGCACGATGAATCGTCGGCATGCAGGGCCAGAGGGTATCATCAAGGTCGAAGGCAATTACGGTTACCTGTCTAATCACGACGGTTCCAGTCTAAACAGGCTGGGATTTTAAAGGTTTTGTTGCACTTGCGAAACAGCCTACTGGTATCGATGGCCCCGTGACCGAATCCCGGAAAATTTGACTTCGGGCGAATTTTAACCTGCGGGTATAGTGCTTTCACTGTCAGGCAATGTTCATTACTATTAGCGACCTTCAGGACGTAGACGACATTTGATGGATACTAACAGCAGCAGGCATCGCGTTGATGTTTCCGGCGTAATCATCGGCGGCGGTGCACCGATCGTGGTGCAATCGATGACGAACACCGATACGGTCGATATCGCGGCAACCGTAGCGCAGATCAAACTGCTATACGAGGCTGGATCAGAACTGGTGCGTATCACCGTTAATAACGACGCTGCCGCGCGCGCGGTGCCGCACATCATCGATCAGCTTGATGCCCAGGATTGCCGGGTTCCCGTCGTTGGTGATTTTCATTTCAACGGTCATAAATTGCTCGCTCAACACGATGCCTGCGCGCGTGCGCTGGCAAAATACCGCATCAATCCGGGTAATGTCGGGCATGGTAAAAAACGCGACAAACAGTTCAGCGACATGATCGAAATCGCCTGTCGCCACGACAAACCCGTTCGTATAGGTGTTAACTGGGGCAGCCTCGACCAGCAGCTCCTCGCGAACATGCTCACCCGCAATGCCAATCTCGCTGATCCGCTGTCGCTCACGACCATCAACCGCCAGGCGGTCATCGAATCGGCGCTTGGCAGCGCAACATTTGCCGAGGATATCGGTCTTCCCGCCGATCACATCGTCATCAGCTGTAAAATGAGCCGTGTGCCGGACCTGATCGATGTTTATCAAACCCTGGCGGAACGTTGCCGATATGCGCTACATCTTGGCCTGACCGAAGCCGGCATGGGCGACCCGGGTGTCATCGCCTCGAGCGCTGCCCTCGCCATTCTGTTGAACCAGGGTATCGGCGATACGATTCGTGTCTCGCTCACGCCCGAGCCCGGTGCAACGCGCGAACGCGAAGTGAAGGTCGCGCAACAAGTGTTGCAGTCCCTGGCGTTACGTTCCTTCACCCCGACTGTAACGGCCTGCCCCGGCTGCGGACGCACCACGAGCGAATATTTCCAGGAGCTTGCCCTGCAGATTCAACAGGAATTGGACCAATCGATGCCCGCGTGGAAACACCAGTTTCCGGGTGTTGAATCGATGAAGGTTGCGGTGATGGGATGCGTCGTAAATGGACCAGGTGAGAGCAAGCACGCCAATATAGGAATCAGCCTGCCAGGCACCGGTGAAAATCCGGTGGCGCCGGTCTACCAGGATGGTCAAAAAACCGTTACTTTAAAGGGAGATAATATTGCCGACGAGTTTATCGGCCTGGTAAAAGACTACGTCGAATCGCACTATGGTGCCGGTTAGCCCTTAACCAGCTTGATTTCACATGCAATTTCAAACAGCACTTCGTTATCGGTAACCCGGGTGACAACAGCCGTCGCCTCCATCGGGGGCGTGTCCGAGTTACTAGGCGTCAGGGTGATTTTGAGAACGGTACCCTCGTCAAATCCTTCGTTGGAAGTAAACAGGATCCCCTTGCTGCTCAGATTGATAACGCTGCCGGTATATTGCCTGGTACTTCCCGTCTTCGAAAAACTCATCTCGCAATCGATAGGCATGCGCAAAAAGTCGCGTTTTTCAGCGTAATCGATCATCAGAGAATCCCGTTAAAGTTTGAACAATTTTCCGAAATTGGCAACATCGAGAATCTTGCGCACTTCGGGGGAGGCTTGGGTAATTTCGATATTCGACGATTCCCCGCCCGCATGTTCGCGCAGTAATAACAACATGCCCAATGCCGAACTATCCAGATATTCGGTATTCGACAAATCTACCACATACTCGGTACCCTTGCCTGCGGTATCTGCGTAGGAAGCCCGAAATTCGTCGTACAGTTGGAAATCGAACTTTCCGGCAACGGCGATGGTGACTTTGTTACCGTCATCGGTAACCGTCATATTTATACTCATTGTATTACCTCTTCCGAGTTGCAGCCCGGCGTGATTAAACCATTTCAACGCTGCCAAGGTCCAGTGAGAATTGCGATTCTGCGGTCTGCGATTTCGCTGACACCAACGCCATCCCGGCACGTGATTCCTTAACATTCATTTCAGGTTCGCCGATACCTTTATTTTATAGACCAAATTCTTCACTTATCAAAGGTTTGCAGGGACCTTTCAATGTAAAGTTTGAACTTGGGTACTCGGTCTTTGACACGATTGCGGTACAAAATAGATCAATCAGCAACCACGAGCTGGGCCGGGATCAATCGATCGTTCGCCATCAATCCGGCGTTTAACCTAGCGTGCGCCTGATGACATCGATCAACTGGGCTTCGTTAACAGGCTTGACTATCCATCCGTTCGCACCAGCACGTTTGCCGGCCTGCTTCTTGTCGGTGCCCGATTCCGTCGTCAATACCAGCAGTGGCGTTCCCTCGAAACCCGGCAGCTTGCGCAATTCCGAGACCAGCGTGATGCCGTCCATGTTGGGCATATAAACATCGGTAATAACCAGGTCAAAAGCCTGCGCACGTGCCATCTTTAGCGCAACCTTCCCGTCTTCGGCCTGGATCACATCATGACCATCATTTTGCAGCGTCACGGCAAGCATTTGTCTCATTGTGTATGAATCATCGACTGCCAGTATTGTGGCCATGGAACTCTCACGCCTCCCTGGATTATGCCTTTAGGTGTAGTGTTCAATTCGAGGTGCAACGGGGAACGACACCTCGAGCCTTAGATATAGGCTATCTAATGCAATTATGCTACGAACCCGATGCGAGCCATCCAGTTCTTTAACAGATGACGATCTGATTTTTACCGCTCAATTTCGCCCGCAACAAGGCTTTGTCGGCGCGCTTGAATGCACTCCAGAAATTATCGCTATGACGCACCAGCGTAATTCCAATACTAATCTGGACTTGCCCGGAGACCCCGCATTCCTGCAGATCGAGTTCATCAATACTGCTGCGGATACGTTCGCAAACATCGACCGCACCGTGGATATCAGTTTGCGCGAGGCCGCCGACAAATTCATCGCCACCATAGCGATAGACGAGATCTGTATTGCGTACCACTTGGCTAATGACGCTGGCTACTTCGCGCAGCACCTGGTCGCCGGCTTCGTGACCACAGTTGTCGTTGATCTGCTTGAAACCGTCTAGATCCATCACCAGTATCGCCATCGGTTGTCGATGGCGTTTAGCCAGGTCTATTTCCCGCGGCAGGTACTTCTCCATCGACATGCGGTTGTTCAAACCAGTCAGCGGATCGCGGTAGGCAGACTTGAGCGCAATCTGGTACATCAATGCATTTTTAACCGGGTAAATCAACGAACACAGCAGGTCTTCGAGCTCGCTGAGTTCGTGACTGTTAAAGTTCGAACGTTTAAACAGGGTTATTTCGCCCAATAGCTGGTTTTGCATCTTGAGCCGATAGCTCGCGCTGAATCCTTCTATAGAGCCCTGTTCGATCCTGGTCTCAATGTCGTCGCATTCGAATCGATACCCGCAATAATCAACTTCACTGACGATTTCGGCCATGAATGCCTCGACGACCTGGGACACTTCGAGATGGCGCGACAACAAATCTGAAATCTGCAATACACGGAGGTATTTTTTACTGCCCCGGGCCTTTTCAACCGGTCGAGGATCCAGGGCAATTACCTGGCCAGGCGCCCGTCGCACCGATTTAGCACCGGTTATTAATTGAATTGTCTGAGCCATGTAATACTCACCTTTTTCTTAACTGCTGCATTCCTGGGAATACATGCTAATTGCGTGCCAATTAATAAATTCCTTTAAAATCAATAATTTAAAAGTCTTATTAAGTTTAAATCAGTCAAAATGACATTTTTTTGTCGAATTTTGACGACGAAATCGGCATTCGAGACAATAAACCGCCTCAAGAACTTGCCGTCGCGGCCGAATATCCCTCCAGGCGACATAATTTCAACGCTCTACCCATAGTCCCGGCGCCGATTCCGGCATTTTGGGTTCGATATAAATTGATCAAACGGCAGCTTCCGACCCGGGGTGGAAAATAATTGCCAGCATGGACATAAAAAGTCTCGACGACTCCCTACCAGCCAGGTCCCCGGTTTTGCAATCCAGCAACCTGTTGGCACAACTCAAGGCAGCAGGAACCATCGAAGCCGAGGTAATCAAGGTATTGCAGGACAAGCTTTTATTAAGCAGTCGACTCGGAGAAATACTGACCTCCAATTCACTGAACTACAAGACGGGTGATCAGCTCAATTTGCGCCTTGCCGGAAGCGACCTGGAGCCTGTGCTCAAGGTCAGCCCCAGACAATCGGGGCCAGTGACGCTTGACGACAATCAGAATCCGCGCCTGACCCGGTTGGTGCCGGTTAACACGGCGGTACTCGCGATCGTAACCAGCGTAGTGCCACAGCGCATCCAGATAAGGCTTGCAGAGCAAATCCTGACCCTGCCACACCAGCCGGGCATCGCCCGGGGCCAATTGCTCAGCCTGCAACGTAACAATGCCAGCCAGAAAATCGAAATCACACCCGTGGATCGGAAACTCATTTACAAGGCCATGCTCAAGCAGTTGGTACCGGGTCAACCCGAGACCGGCTCCAAAAGCCTGGTCAAGTTATTAAACCTGGTCAACAAGGTCACAAGTTCTCCGACTTCGCAGGCGGCGCCGGTGACCAACCGGATTACGGATACCTTCGGTGGAGGAAACTCGACCGCGGTATCCCGGGCAGTAACGGCCGCGTTAAGTAACCAGGCCTCAACCAGCCCCGGTAGAACCGGGGGAATGCCAACACCCGAAAATCAATACCGACCGACCGTTGTCAAAACGCCAGGGCCGCCCACTGAGACAGCATCCAACGACACGCGAACCGAATCCAGACCCGTGCAAACCGGAAACAACCGCCAGATAACCGCATTGCTGCAGCAAATAAACAAGCAAGGCAACCAGTCTTTCGAGCGCACTCCGGTCGCCAAACCTGCTACTTCGAGGTCGGCATTGCCAGCAGATGATTTTCGTCCCATTATCGGGTCGCACCGGCAGGGCACTACAGTAACCGGTAAGCATGGCGTGAGTATCGCCCCGACGAATACCGGGAAGACCGTGTCCTTACCCGTTGCCCCGGCAGGTAGCTCCGTACCGACAGAACCCCCGGCGACGACTCCAGACGCCCAGCACCGGGTGACCTCGCAAACGCCCCGGCTATCGGCCAACGCATCGCAGACGACGACGGTGCCGGTTCCTGGTAGCGGGCCCGGAACCTTGCAAATGTTACTGCAATGGGTGCCCCGAATAGCCGAATTGAACGTTACGCAAATAAAGCAATGGTTTGAGTTTGCGAGCCTGATCCGCGCGCCCCGATCCGGATCCACTTTATCAACGACACCGGATCCCGTGGGATCGTTAAATAAACTGATGGACCAGGTTACGTTCAGCCGTGAACTCGACCAGGCGCTACAACTAAAGATCAAGGCCGCGGTTGGCGATGATGCAGCTCCTGCCAGGACACCACAGCAAGAAATGTTACAGCAGTATGCCCGCGATGGCGTGAAGCTGATCGAGCAATCGCTGACGCAGCACCTGTTACAGCGGGCAACGCTTGGCATGCAGCAGGAAACGCAACAACCCCTGTCACTAAGCCTCGCCCTGCCGTTCCTCGAAAAACAGGACATCAAGCCGATTCAGATAGATCTGTCACAGCGCGGCGAGTCAATGGAAGACAGCGATAACGGCTGGGATATCCGCCTGAGTTTCGAATTTGAAGGCCTCGGTCCAGTTTCCTGTCACCTGTTTCTCGAAGGTCAGGCAGTCGCCGCGAGCTTTTACTCGGAACAGGACCAAACCCGAAATCAGATCGAACAGGCGCTACCTGAACTGGAGCAACAGCTACGCAGTGCCGGCTTCACGAATTGCGAGTTTCATAGCTTTCCCGCGACCCTTGCCAATTCCGGACCCGTCGGGAGGACAGCCTACCCAGAGTCACTCATCGATATCGAGGTCTAATCCCGTGAATAAGCTTCCCAGGTTTGCGATCGCGCTCGAATACGATGGAAAACAGGCCCCTCTGGTGACGGCTAAAGGCCATGACGAAATTGCGAACCAGATACTCAGGCTGGCCCATGAGGCCAATATTCCAATCCAGAAAGATAATGAACTGGCCCTCGTGTTGGACCAGATCGATCTCGGCGACCATGTACCGGAAGCGCTTTATGTTGTCATTGCTGAAATCCTGACTTTCGCCTATCGACTATCCGGCAAGCACAAGGATTTCATGGATGATTTAAAGCCGCACCCTGGCGCAGAGGCTGAAATCCCGGGCTCGATTACAGAGGCCTGAACCGGGAAAACATTCGACGACCGCTAATCAGGTTCTTTTCCATCACGAGCTGATGACGGCATTGCGGTTAGCTATAAACTTTCGCCGAAAATCGAGTTCGACACCTATATAATGGCCCCGTACAGTAATGACTTACGCGAGCACTATAAAGAGTAATCCATGAGCACCAGCATTTCCTGGCTTGAAGATCGAATCAACCGATCCGGAGCACCGCTTATTATCGACGGCGGCATGGGGACTGAACTCGAAAAAAGCGGTGTACCCATGGATGGCAAGGTATGGAGCGGGCGTTCGGTGCTTTCCCATCCCGAGGCCGTTCAACAGATTCACGAAAAGTTTATCGCGGCCGGCGCGGAAGTCATTATCACTAACACCTTTGCAACAGCAAGGCACATGCTGGAACCCGGTGGACTGGGCAACCAGGTCAAGGCTATCAATCTGAGTGCCGTCAAGTTGGCGCAGCAGGCCCGCGAAAACGCTGCCCAGGGACCGGTAGCGATCGCCGGCTCAATCTGCGAGTGGGCACCCACCGACGATCCCCGCTGGTACCAGCCGGAAGCGGTGGGTCGCTCGGCGCGAGAGCAGGCCGAGATACTGGCCGAAGCCGGGGTTGAACTTTTTGCATTGGAGATGTGCGAGCAGATCGATTTTTCGGTTGCCGTTATCGATGCGATCCAGGATCTTGGATTACCGCTCTGGATCGGCATGAGCGCCAAAAGATTTCCGGGTTGCTCGACGCTATCGGTTTTCGATGACACCGCGCTTGAATTTGAAAACCTCGTTTTAGCGCTGTCCGGCTATACGGCAATGATGATGAACATCATGCACACTCCGATCACGGACGTCGAAGAGGCTCTTGCGATCGTGAAACGGCACTGGGACGGGCCAATCGGCATTTATCCTGAATCCGGCTATTTCACGATGCCCAACTGGCAATTTGTCGATATCATCGAACCCGAAAAACTCGCGGAACTCGCGCAAATCTGGGTAAACAATGGCGTACGCATGGTCGGAGGCTGTTGCGGACTGGGGCCGGAGCATATAGCCGCCTTAAGACAGACAATAAGGTAGAAAAAACTGCAAGGACCAGGATTCTCTAGCCATTTCCCTTAATTGCCCTTTGATCCGTATCCTCACGCAGATTACCGAATGCGGGGTGACCCACTAGCCTGGCTTCCGGGATATGCAGCCGAATCTCGGCCACCAGCTCGTTAATCAAGCCGTGACGGGTCTTGACCGAGACCCACAGCAGATTGAGCGGTGCATTTAGATCCGCAAATACCACGTCATCGTGACCTCCCAGAACTGTATGGATTGTTTCCAGGCGTATTTTCAAATGTTGCCCGGTTCGATGCTTCAATCCCGGTATCAGCATCATGAAATCGCTCAGAAACTGGCCGTTTTCATCGTGGGTCGGCAGCCGCTTGTAGAGCGGCTCGTGGTTTGACCCCATCTCAAAGCCTTGTGGTAATCCAGGTTTTATCTGATTCATTCTCAGTATCAAGTATTCGGCACTGTCAGATTCGCAACGGAATGCTGTTTTACCCCGCGAAGCTAATCATCGCAGGCAGTTCCCTGATCTTCCAGATTTTTTGTAAGCAGACTGCAAAAACTGACGTTAGCCATCCGGCATTGTAATCCAATCGTCATTCGGTACAGCGGTTATTGATAAATCGATTCCTGGTTAACTGCATATCGAACCTCCTTTCATTTCTCCAACTGACTGGCAACCCAGGCGCCAGCGTCGCCCATAGCACCCCTCCCCGCCAGGTAATCATCGATGATTTCAATCATGCGTTGCCGCCCAAATGATTCAAAATGCCCACCATGAACAGTTTCAACATCGAACTCGCGTAAGCGCTGCAAACTTTCTCGATAGATCGCTTTTTCCGAGTGATAAACCGTATCGAATAACTCGCCATCATAAATCGCATCACCACTGAACAACGTCCTGGTTTTCATTTCATAGAGTGCAATAGAACCGGGCGAATGCCCCGGTAAATGCAACACCTGGAATACCCGATCTCCCAAATCGATAACATCACCTTCATCAAGGTAACCGGTCAATGGCGCAGGTGTAACCCGGTAGTTTTCATAGTGGAATTTCTGATCGGGCAAGGCCAGGAAAGTTTCTGCGCGCACAAATTCGGCGATTCCCGAGTTTTCATGGTTGGGTTCTATATGAAGCGCTTCCTCGAGCCGGTGACCAAGGCGACACTTAAACTCATGTGCACCTCCGATATGATCGAAATGGCAATGCGTCGATATCACGGTAACCGGTTTTTCGCCGAGGATCGCGATTTCCCGTTTCAAGGGTCTTAAACCCATTCCAGAATCGATTAGGAGATCGTAGTTTTTGCCACGTAGGTGCCAGATATTGCAGCGTAACCAGGCTGCAACGTATTTTTCCCGGATAAGACTGATGTCTTCCGATACGCGGGTAACTTCGTACCAGTCTTTGATGACCCTGTTATTCATCGCAACCCGTTAAAGATATTTTGTCGATTATGTCGGTTCGGATTTCCGCCGAAACCTGGCGTTTCATTCTAGCGAATTCGTGCGAATTTCTCTAAAGGGGACGTGGAAAGCATTTTTACCGGGTCTCAGAAAAACCGGAAGCAGCCTGTCACCGACTAATCGATTATAGGTTACCAGGTCAAAAATCATTTGCTCGCGCCTGTTGTGGCTAGCAGTATTCCGACAGCAAATCGGCAGGCCGCTCATGGTAAACGACAACTAGACACCGGTAGACATGAATTAAAATGGCGCATATTCTTGCTGAACTACACCCAGAGAGGGTCAGCCCCTGAAAAATAAAACGACAGTTTTTTGTACCGCTTTACTTTCCAGCCTGCTCGTCGTCACTCCGCAGGCGGCCCTCGCGGACGGCGATAATCCTCTCAGGGACGCGGGCTTCGAGTTACAGCTGCCGCCCGATCAAGGCGGCTGGATTCTGTTTGACGAGAGCATGTTTTCGACGGATGAAGCGCGCAACGACGGCCAGTCCATGTTCAACTGGGGCTTCAGTCGAAGCGTGCCGTATCCACCCTATTTCGTTGGAACCGTGTCCGGCAGCTTGCCGGAGTTTCCGGCCGCACCGGGCTGGCGTCGGCGGTTAACCGGGTTTGGCGCAACACCCACCGCGCTCAGGGGAACGCCAGCTTTCGGTATCGTTCAAGTTACGCTCTTCGACGGGCTTGGCAACGACCTGGGAACGGATGAGACTGCCGGCAACAACACCCGCCTGGCCAAGACTTCGAATGAAGCAGATTCGTGAACTGGTCAAGATCAGAATAAGAGGCGCTTATCTCGGTACAACTATTGTGCGGCATTCGGTGGCTAAGAACAATCGTACTTATAGCCCTGTTAGTTATGGCGGGCCAGAGCAAGGCATGGATTGCTTTTGGCTTTCAAAGCGGTATGAGCCGCTTCGATGTCACAAGATACTTATCTGATAACGAGTCTTTTGTTATAACTGACGGCCTACAGCAAACGTATGCCGGCCCTGAAGATAACAAATCAAAATACATTCTAATCTATTGCTCCAAGCCTCAGAAATTATACTTAATGCAGTTCAAGCTGGCTGATTCGCGGGCGGTCTTCGTGGAAACAAAAAAAAAATTCGAAAAGCGGTACGGAAAACCGAGGCAGCTGTATTCTGAATCAGATTATTGGGAAACCGAGAATTGGGAAAATGTCAGTGTTTCCTTTATATGGGATTTAAATGAATCTGAAACGATCGCGCTCGAGCATCGTGACAATAATTCCATTGCAGAATTTCAAGACTTCTCGGTTTGTAAATAAGGCCTAACTGGTAACCTTTGTTAGCTGCTGGTTTAATTCCGGGTGGCTTTCTTGGGTCGTTACTCGCACCTGATCATATGTTTTGAAGGTCAGCTTTCTCGTAAGCAGACACCCGTTCGGTCCAGGCGAGAGGCAATCTTCGGCCAGGAACGAGCATTCCGGTCGAATAACCAATATCCTTGCCTGCGGACAGCTCATTCCCGCTAGAATGACTCTGGGTCCAGGAAACGAGTGATATAAATGAAGAATCAAGCCAGCTGTTTATGCGGGGTCCTGCAATGGGAAATCACGGCGGAACCCTTTAACGCATTCAATTGCCACTGCAAGTTGTGCCGTAAGGCCCACGGTTCAGCATTCGCCACTTATTGGTTTATCAAACCGGAGCAGTTCAACTGGCTCAGCGGAACCGATAGCATCGTTCGATACCGTTCATCGCATCTGCTGACCCGCAGCTTTTGCGGCAATTGTGGCTCGGTGGTGCCTTACCCCAGCGAGCAGGGGAATCATTGGCTTGCCCCGGGCGGGTGTCACGACGACGGCAAGAAATCCGACTGCCATGTCTTCACAGCACATAGCGCGCCCTGGTACGACATTACCGGCGACTTGCCCCGGCACCACGACTACCCAGAGTTTACCGGGATGCAGCGTGTGGAAGAGAAACCACTCGAGCCCGAATCGGAGGGTATCGTTCGTGGCAGCTGCATGTGTGGAGCTGTGAAATTCCATATTAGCGAGCCCTTTAATCTGGTGCAGAATTGTCATTGCCATCGCTGCCGAAAGGCCCGTTCCGCGGCGCACGCGACCAACGGGTTTACCTCGCTAGATGGTGTCAAGTTTGCACAAGGAGAAGATAACCTGGCGTATTACAAAGTGTCCGATGCGAAATATTTC
The DNA here is from genome assembly GCA_029862005.1 of Gammaproteobacteria bacterium. Lineage (NCBI taxonomy): Bacteria > Pseudomonadati > Pseudomonadota > Gammaproteobacteria > Gammaproteobacteria bacterium. Next base: position 70,000 of record JAOTYD010000013.1, read on the forward strand.
ACGCAAGTGTTTTGTAAAAACTGCGGATCGAAGATGCCTCGCCTCGACTCCGACAGAGGAATTGCGGTGATACCGTTCGGCGCTTTGGACGACGACCCCCGTGTCAAACCTGTCAGGCATATCTACGTCGGTGACATGGCGAAGTGGTATGAAATTACCGACGACTTGCCGGTGTTCCGTGAAGAGCCAACAAGCTGAGTCGGATGCAATAAGTTAATTCGTCTTGTATGTCTGTGATGGGTCGTAAAACGCCGCTGGTCAATCGAGTTTGAGCGTCAGCATTCTCCAAAGGAGACGCTGAAAGCAAAATTAGCAGCAGCAATCTTCGGCCAGGAGCGGACGCTCGCCTAATGCATAAAAGAATAGAATTTTCCTTATCCTTCATTTGCAACTCATTTATTCAAAGTCAAAGAATCAGCCATTCACAATAAATTTTACTCATACTAGGTTGCAAGTTTTACAGTGAAGTAAATCACAAACTCGAAAAAATCCTCCACGTTGTGTTAAAGTCTTTATTAATCTGATAAGGGCAATCCAATTGAAAGATTGGGGCGCAAAACCGTGGGTCTACAGCGTTTGCACGCTACGACAGCCAGGTTGCCGGAGCTGCCTTAAAAGTACAGAACTGGGTCGATGTTATCGGAATCCGTTTTGTGCTTTTTTTGCGCGATACCGATCCAACAGAACCTAACCTCTCTACGCAATTTCTTGGCTGGTAGTCAACCAGGCATTTAGTTCCCGCCTTTTTGTTCCCTAACAAACCATCAGATTAAACGCTATTCGCACAGGGCAGTGCGCGTGATGCTTGGCCGTTCAGGCCTAATTTTGTTTGCGAGGAAATGCAAAATGGCGAATGTTAAAGTCACGAAAATAATGACCTGCCTCGGTTTGATCTTATATCTATCCGGTTGTGCTGAGAGCGGGGGTGGAAGCTCGACTCGGGCAACGAATAATACGATTGATGACGGAGCAAGGGTAACACTCCATAGTAATCTTTCAACGGTAGACTACGGTGGCAACATTACCTTGAGCTGGTCAACCAACAAGGTGCAAGATTGCGTTGCATTGGGTGACTGGTCAGGGAATAAAAATACTACAGGTTCTGAAGTAATTAATTCACTAATTTTAGACAGTACTTTCGAACTAATTTGCACTGAAATGGATGGTGAAGCGGATGCAGAGAGACTCGATTCCGTGGCATATAAAGGGAGAAAGATTAAGGATACGGTAAATATCCCAGTTAAAGGACCTAAGGCACCCACGATTTCGCTATCTGCAAGCCCGTCCAATGTATCAATGAATGGTTCGACCACAATTAATTGGAGCAGCAAACATTCCAGCAGTTGTACAGCATCAGGTGACTGGTCTGGCAGCTTGGCCACTTCAGGTTCTCAGACCATAAGCGCATTAACAACCGACAGTACTTTTAATCTGTCCTGCAGTGGTGCAGGCGGAAGCTCGAATAAATCTGTCAACGTCACAGTCTCGTCCCCGTCCACACCCACGATCACCCTGTCGGCTAGTCCATCAAGTCTGCCTTTCAATGGCTCAACCACATTGAACTGGAGTAGCAGCAATACCACCGGCTGTACGGCCTCAGGTGACTGGTCGGGGAGTAAGGCCACATCGGGTTCACAGACCATGAGCACGTTAACCACAAACAGCAACTTTAACCTGACATGTAGCGGTGCCGGCGGCAGCGCGAATGATTCGGTCAGTGTCACGGTGGCCGCTCCATTGCCCACGCTTTCATTTACGGCAAACCCAGGTACCATCTCTCAGAATGGTTCAACCACACTGAACTGGAGTACTACCGATGCCACGAGTTGCATGGCTTCGGGTGACTGGTCAGGAATTAAGGGTATGTCGGGTGCCGAGACCATTAGTGCATTGATGATTGACAGGCAATTTACGTTGACCTGTAGTGGAGCGGGTGGGACCGTGAATGATACGGTCAATGTGACGATTGTGCTGAATAGTAATGGAACAGCATTATTGTCCTGGACGCCACCAACTGAGAACACGGATGGCTCCGCGTTGACCGATTTAGCGGGTTACAAGATTCGTTACGGTACATCTCCAGGCAGCTATAGCGATACCATAACCATTAACAACCCGGGACTAACAAGCTATTTAGTCGAAAATCTGGCTAGTTCAGATTGGTATTTCGCGATGACATCTTTCAATTCATCTGGCATAGAAAGTAGTTATTCAGTCGAGGTGAGTAAAACCGTTAATTAGTATATTATCAAGCTGCCTGATCCAAATAAGGCCAATCAAGCAATGGGGTGTACAAATGACGCCCGTAAAGAAGCCATCTCGAATAAGATGGCTTTTTTATAAATGTCCGAGTTGGGTCGTAAATCGCCGCTGATGCATTGAGTTTGAGCGTCTGTTTTCTCCAAAGGAGACACTGAAAAATTCGATTTGAGCTTCTGCAAACGGCCATGAACAGACACTTAGATATGACAATAATCAGTTTCCTATCGATATTGATCCAACCGCGGGCAATCCTCTCATCACTACTATATGCGTCATTGGATTGGCTAGTGTCGGCCTTTAAAACGGCGGACGGCTATTATCAAGGCAGAGATCGATCAGATCATCGACACGTGCCGTGCCAACACACATTACCGTATCTGCACCACCCCAGTAAATTTTGACATCCCCGTCATCATCCTCTACCGCACCGCAGGTAAAAACAACATTGTGTACGTAACCCGTGATCTCCCAGGGGTCTTCCGGGCCCAGTACCCATTCGTCTGCGATGCCGATAATTTTCTCGGGATTACCTAGATCATGTAAGGCCACACCGAGACGATACACTGCTCCATCCATGGTTTCGAACACGCCGTGATAAATACAAAGCCAGCCACGGTCGGTGCGGATCGGCGTTGCACCGGGTCCAATCTTGCTCTCATCCCAATGATAGGGCACTGGTTTCATCACCACTTCGGAATCACCCCAGTGTATTAAATCTGGAGACCATGATAACCACACTGACCAGGGACTGATTTCCGAATGCGGACGATCGAGCCGCGCGTAACGACCGTTAAAGCGTACGGGAAAGATAACAACATTTCGCATGTCTGACTCCGAAATCAGCGAGACTCGCTCCAAGGATCTGAAGTCCCGGGTCTTCGCGAGGCCGATGCGCACACCGTGGCGTGAATAGGCACTGTAAGTGATCAAATATTCTCCATCGATGTAGCAGATCCTGGGGTCCTCCACTCCAAAGGCTTCGTATTCAGCAAAGTTGCCTTCGCTCGAGGGAACCATGAAAGGCGCCTGACCAACCGTGAATTTGAAGCCGTCTTCACTTTCGGCAATACCGATAATGGAACGACCGCTACGCAGGTGGGATCGAAACAGCATGATAATGCGACCGTCATACCTCGTAATACCGGCATTGTGTACGGTTTCTACCGGATAAGGGATATCGTCCTTTGTCAGAATCGGATTGGAATCATAACGCTTTATAACTGGCGGTGGTTTAGTTGCAACGGTCATAGTCATCCTCCAGCCGAATAATGTCGTCCTCTCCAAAATAATCGCCCATCTGAACTTCTACTATAATCAGCGGGACCTCGCCGGGATTCATGATTCGGTGGACTGCGCCTTTTGGAATATCTACTGACTGACCTGGCTTGAGGGGAATTTCTTTTTCGCCCACGGTGACCAGGGCTTCGCCACTAACCACAGTCCAGTGTTCGGCTCGACGCTGGTGCTTTTGCAGGCTCAGCCGCTCACCCGGGCTAACAACAAGTTCCTTGATCTTATGATCATTATGTTCGAGTAAATCTTCATAGTGTCCCCAGGGACGATAGTTTTCTCGCTCCTCAAGTATCCTCTGGTATATGCCCAGGTACTCTTGCGCCATGCGTTGGCAGGTGAAACGCTTTTCTACATCGTCCCGACAGACGCGCCGGTCGAGGCTGTTAATTTTGCCCACTGCCTGTACTGCAGCATCCAGATCATCAACGATAAATCCGCTGCTGTCATTTTGAATGAGTTCCGGCATTGAACCCCGATCATATGCGATGACCGGCGTACCGCAGGCCATGGATTCGACCACACTTAGGCCGAACGGTTCATCAAAATGAATCAGGTGCAACAGGGCCAGTGCGCCGCCCATAACTTCCTGCCTTTTTTCCGGCCCGACAGAGCCTATGTATTCCACTTTAGTTCCATCAATGCGGGGTCCAATCTGCTCCTTGAAATAGGCCTCGTCCTGCACGATTCCGGCGATGACGAGACGTTTACCGGTTTTAGCTGCAACCTCAATCGCATCATGAACCCCCTTTTCAGGGTGGATACGACCGAGAAACAGGAGGTAGTCTCCTGTTTCCGGTTGATATTTGAACTGATTGAGGTCGATCCCATGGTGAATTGTGGCAATGTAATCGAGTTCAGCCGATTTGTCGGCTTCACTAATTGCCACATAATAGGTGCTGTCGTTGTACTGTTTATAAACAGGCAATATTGAGGGTGAAGAAAATCCATGGATCGTGGTAACAACTGGTGTACTTGTGAAGCCACTGTAACTGAGCGGTAGAAAATCGTAATGATTGTGAATCAGATCGAATTCATCGGCACGTCTGAACAGCTCAGCAATATGCAGGCACTCCCATACTTTGGGATCGATGCTGGGATCATCAGAGTAGGGTCGTTCGCAAATCCAGGCAAGTTTGCCTGAGGTGAGTGAATCTCCGCTGGCAAACAACGTTACCTCGATGCCCATCGATACCAGCTGTTCGGTGAGCAGACTGACCACGTTTTCCCATGGTCCGTAATGTCGCGGTGGTGTACGCCAGGATAAGGGACTCAACATCGCAATTTTCATGTATTATCCACCTGCCCGCTATTGCTGGTCATCGTGATTATGGATCTGGAGTTAAACTTAAGCCTACGGTAACACGATACACTGAATGAACTAAAATAGAATAATACAGCCCTGGTGTCGGACTGGAAACACAAAGGCTCGAATGTGAACTGGTGGGAGGAAAAATGACATTTCTTATGCGAAATTTAGCCCTTGTTGTAAAGCAGAATTAATGGTCTGCAACACATTTGGACATACCCATGGCAGAATCCAGTTCTATCCCCCCGGTACCACAGGCGCGGCGCAAGCCCATCGTGTTAAATGCGAATATCGGCCGCGTTATTACTCGTCCCTATATCCCGCCCAATGAAGAGCGTATCCGCAACATCATCAACCGGGTGCTGGATCTTGACGAAAACGAAGTAGGTAGATTACTGGAAACCGTCATGTACGACTTTTCTCCTCGTCACCGATATTTTAGAGAAGTCCTAGAACGAAATTTCAACAGGGTAGCTTGCCATGTTCCTGATGGCAGCAAACTAACCGAACAACGGCAGCTTCTGATCGGATCTTACTTCACCGCCGAGTACTCCGTGGAGGCAGCAGCCCTGTTCAATCCTTCCATAGTTCGGGTCACAAGTCTGGCAACGGATCCCGAGGGATCCTGCCGATTCATCATGAGCTTCCGCGCTATCGGTGAAGGCCATATCTCGTCCATCGAGTTTCGCAGCGGAATTATCGATAAAAATAATGATATGTATTTTGATCCCCAGAGCAACTATGTGCGCACCCCCAGGATCCATACTGATTCAAGCTACGATCGAGAATTGTTTCATTTAAAACTTCACGACATGGGAGCCAGTAACAAGGTAATAAAATGGTTGCTCAGCGATTTAGCAGACAAATTCACTTTCACTGCGTTACAGGAGAAAATTGATGAGCACTGTAACGGTAATAGAATCCGGGCAAGTGATAAAAAAGATGTCATTGAAAAAGCGATGTGGCTGGCGCGTTCCAATTATGAGATTTTATTTCGACCGGATCACCAGATTTCCGAGCGGGTTCTGTTTCCCAGGTCGGAGTCAGAGAGCGCAGGGATCGAGGATGCCCGTTTCGTGCGTTTCGTAGAAGACGACGGCACAATTATCTACTACGCCACCTATACGGCCTACAACGGTAAAACCATTCTACCTCAACTTATGGAGACGACGGATTTTCTCTCGTTTAAGATCAGTACCTTGAATGGAATACAAGCGCAAGGTAAAGGTATGGCCCTGTTCCCCAGAAAGATTAAAGGAAAGTACGTCTCGCTGTCGCGTCAGGATGGAGAGAACAACGCCATCATGTTCTCGGATAATATACATTTCTGGAAACAGGTCCAGATATTGCAGAAACCCATGTTTTCGTACGAATTTTTCCAGATGGGCAATGGCGGCTCGCCCATTGAGACAGCCGAAGGCTGGCTAGTTATTACCCATGGTGTCGGGCCGATGCGAACCTATAGTCTGGGTATTGAGCTGCTGGATCTGGACGACCCGGCTCGCGTGATCAGCCGCATCAACGAGCCGATTCTGGTACCAAACGAACATGACCGAGACGGATATGTACCAAACGTGGTTTACAGTTGTGGCGCAATGATCTTTCAGGATGAACTGATCATCCCCTATGCTTCGGCTGACCAGCGCTGCGGTATTGCAACCCTGAACCTGTCAGATCTGATGGCAAGGTTGCGCTATAACAAAACCGCCCATGGGGATTTGCCGAGGTAACAAAATTACGCCATATCGGATCTTTTGGCAGCCACTTGTTTTTTGTCAGTTACCTGGGCAGACTCTTTTTCATCCTTCCGATTGATCTCACTTTGACCTTGGTGTTTGTAAATGGCGAGTAAAGCCATAAGCCAGCACAGAGTAGATTCAGCGCCCTGATTTTCATTGACGCTGTGCGCCTGCAGCCCGTCCCGACAACCCCCGGTCGCATGATCATAGAGCGAAATATTTAGTTCGTTATCACCCTGGTACCAGTTAAGACAGCGGTAGGCGTAAGTGATCCATTCCTCATCTCGCGTAAAATTGAATGCTTCGATACAGGCATCCAGCATCGCAGCGGCCTCGATAGGTTGCTGATCAAATCGGGCCTTAACATGCCCTTTGCTAAACCAACCATAGTTACCGATGGCAGCAAAATAACACCCTGTCTGATCGTGTTGAATCTCCTTCAACCAGGTCAGCGCACGCAAAGCAGTCTGTAACATTTCGTCATCAGCCAGCCACTGCCCGGACAACAACAATGCCTGCGGCAGGCGTGCATTGTCATAGGTCAAGGTTTCTTCACACCAGGGCCAGTCCGGGCTGGAGAGATTTCTGAACCATTGCATCAACTTATCTGAAAGAATTTTACACAGGGTTTCAACCTGGATATTGTCACGATTACCAGACAGGAAGGCATGGATACCAATGACGGTAAAAGCAACGGCGCGTGGCGAGGTAAAATTCTCGACCACAGGCAAAGCGCGTTGAAATAAGTCGGCGGCATGACTTAGCTGTCCGTTATTCCGACCCAGAGTCGCCGCGACTCCCAAACCCCACAGCGCACGACCATGCGAATCTTCCGAACCAGTCTCTTCCAGCCAACAGCGATCATAGGACATAAAATTACGAAACCGGCCGTGCTCGGAATTAAAAGCATGGTCGAGGAAACTTAGGTAGGTGGAAGCAAGACCCTTCAGCGAGTCATCTCGGAGCCGAAATGCCTGCGCGGTAACAGCAACAATCAGTGCACGCGCATTATCGTCTACGCAATATCCATGTTCCCGATCCGGCACGGTGAATTTGGAGTGCTGCAGCATGCCCACCCCATCCGTCATACGTAGCAAATGGTCGAGCTTGATTTCCGGTAGCGCCTGTTGTCGCAAGCCAAGCGGGCTCAGCTTGAATACTGGTACAGACTTGCGTAAACGATGAATCTGTACCTGTTCGAAAACCTCGATATAACGACTGCCGACATTACTCCAGATCATTTGCCGACCGTAATCATAAGCCTTACGCTGTATGGCGCGAAGTTTGTCAGGATGATCCAGCAGATCGGTAACCTCTCTGGCAAGCTGAGCGTGGTCACGGAAGGGAAACAACTTGCCCCGGCCGTCAGCGAGTAATTCCTGAGCGTGTAAGAAAGGCGTGGATATGACTGCTTTACCCATTCCCAGTGCATAAGCGAGCGTGCCGGAAATTATCTGCGCCTCGTTCAAGTAGGGTATGACATAAATATCAGCTGCACCAATAAACTCCAGCAGATCCTCCTCCACCACGAATTTATCGTAAAAAACGACATGGCCCTCAACTCCGAGTATTTTCGCGCGCCTGTGAAGACTGATTCTATAATCCTCCCCCTGTTCCGCCCTGATGTGGGGGTGGGTGGCACCGACCACCATGTAAATTACATCCGGGTGGGTTTTCACAATTTCTGGCAGTGCATCGATCACCGTTTCGATACCCTTTCCCGGTGATAGCAGTCCAAAGGTAAGCAAGACCTTCTTTTCGGTTGCGTCAAACTTGTCCTTATATGTTGAGGTGTCTAACAGGGGAACGTCAGGAATGCCATGATGAATCAGCGCAATTTTCTCCGCCTCCACCTTGTAAATATCGCGTAATATGTCGACTGAAAGTTCGCTCATCACGACCAACCGATCGGAAAACTCAGCGAGCTGCAAAATGATGTCTCGTTCCCTGTCGCTAGGATCCTTCATCAGGGTGTGTAAAGTGGTCACAATCGGCATTTTGAGATCACGCAACAACTCGATAATGAAACTTCCCCGCTCGCCGCCGAATATGCCATATTCATGTTGAACACAGACCACTCCTACATGGTTGAGATTAAGCTGGTCGGCTGCAAGGCTGTATTCATTGAGTTGATCCTGGTTGATCTGGAGTCGTACCTCCGGCGGATAGGAATAGCCTTCCGGCTGGTCGTTCATCGCAACGATCCAGCAATCTGTGTTGGTAGCATGCTGCGCGATTGATTCATAAAGATACGTAGTGAAGGTTGCAATACCACATATTCTCGGCAGGGAGTTGCCGATGAGGACAATGGAGTTGGTCATCTTGCCTTCTGCTATTGAGCCGGTAGCGTTAGCGGAATCCATGCTTTCGTTATTCTGCTGTATTTGTCATGCAATAGACTAACCCTTTCCGCGGCAATAGTCTAAAGAACCTACGGAATTCCACGGCAGCTTGCCATAGACCTCGAAAAAGCTGGGCTGCCAGAAACCATTGCAGCTTGAAGTTCTCATTCCCTGCGATAAAAGAAGGCTTTTTTGCTTATTTTCCAGCAGCTAGCGAGAGTCTCTTTTGGGTCGGTAGCCGCCCCCTACTAATCGTTTCTGAGTGTCTGTTTTCTCCTAAGCAGACCCTCATAAAACCCGAGCAGGAGGCAATCTTCGGCCAAAGCAGACATTTAGAATTTATTCCTTAACTTCTACTTCCGGACCTGAGCGGGCACATGGATTGAAAGTCCTAACGATTTACTTGAAAGCCGAAACATGATGAAGTTCACCTGGTTTCCGGCGAGGCAGGCAAGCAACATGGCAAGGCAGAAAACAACATCTTCTAGTCGACTAGTTTCCATCCCTGCGCGTCATGCTAAGGCAGCCTTTGTTAAAAAAGGCCGTCAAATCAAAGTGATTAATACCCACGGCACGCAGGTAGTCGATTGCTGGGCCTTGAATCCTGACAATCTCGGTGAGTATATGTCTCTTGAACATTGCCGAGTATCGATTGAACGCGTGTGTCCGCGTAAGGGCGATGTCATGGTCACCAACCGGCGTAGACCCATTTTGAAAATTCTGGAGGATTCTGCTCCGGGTGCCCATGACACCTTACTTGCGGCATGTGACCGATACCGTTACGAGTTACTTGGATGTAAGGAGTATCATCGAAATTGCACCGATAATTTCTGGGAGGCGATGGTTGAGGTGGGCCTGAAACCAATCGAATTACCGTCACCGTTTAACCTTTGGCAAAACACTCCCGTAGAACTTGATGGCGTCATCAAGCCAAATCCACCGGTAAGCAAAAGGGGCGATTACATCGTAATGCGTGCGGAAATGGATCTGGTTATTTGCCTTTCCGCCTGCCCACAAGATATAACCTCGATTTGTGGAAATAAACCACGCAATGCTCACTTTGAAATAATCTAATCCAGAATTTTGGACAGGGTTATCTGGGTCCCCGGGGACAGTTGATAGCCATCCGAGTTGAAAGTCAAAGGAGTCAGTGTCGATTGATCGAATCCACAGTTCTTGGCAGAAGCTGAAATATCGAGTCTCAACGCCTGTTTCCTCCAAAGCTGACGCTGAAAACCGCTCTATCAGTGGTAATCTTCGGCCAGGACTAGACGCTCGTTGCTTTTATAAAATTCCTGGATCATGATGTTTGACTAACGAGAAAATCGATTGCCTTTTCCGCATTGATACCAAAATCATTGAAGATTACTTCGCGATCAGGATTTATCAAGATCATCCATGGTGTGCCTCCCGTGCGATAGTTAACCATGGTCTGAGGATTCCCTTTTTCCGGGCCAGGATCATGACCCATCGGCATCCGGAGATCATATTGCAACTGAATTTCGCGAACCTTATCGACTGTATTGGTATAGTGCCCTTCGAACACCGTCTGTATTCCGGCGAAAGCAATTTTAGGATTGCCCTCTAGCGCATCAGATATTTGTTTGAGTGCTGGAAATCCATGTGAGTGACATCCAGGGCACCAGCTCTGAAAGCATTTCAGGAACACCCACTTTCCTTCATGGCCGGCTATTTTAAACGTTGTAGGATCGCCATTTTCATCAATCCAGTAGTCGACATGCAGTTCGGGTGCGATTTGCCCCTTAATCCCATAATTCGAAGCTGCAGCCATAACGAAATTTGACCGGGATAGCATCATTGAACCAAAAGCAATCGCTCCTGATTTTAAAACACTGCGCCGGGTTATCATGTCTGTAAACTCGCCTTTGTTCAGTCTTAGGAATGATGACAACGGGATTTGACGAATAGTTTCACGTTTTAAACCAAATCTGATTCTGGTCATACTCTACTATTTCTCGAGCAGGACCAAATTATTTTCTCGATAGCGGACACTGGAATCTGCTAGAAGTCGGTCGTCTATTTCCTCGTTACTCGCATGATTGGCATAGGATGTCCATTATTTGAAAGATCGACTACACCCCTTTCGCGATATATATATATTTGCTGCAATTGACAATACCCTTGGTCTGGAAATACTGCCCGGTAGCTGCGAATCCAACGATCTAGGCTGATTAAGATTTACAACCCGGAGTTCTTTATGCATTCTAATATCAGAAAATATTTACTTTGCTTCTGCCTGATTTTTAATACCTGAAAAAACTGTCCAGCCGGATGAGGAATTTGCGGTGATCTGTCGAACGGGGAACCGTACTGCGAGATTGTCCAATTGGTTGGAGACGAAGGGAGGGTACAAAAATGTCTAAAACGTCCAGGATGGAATCACGTCCTGGATAGCGGAAGGTCGTTCAATCAGCAAACCTGATACCTGAGGCCTGTTAAAATGAAAGATTCGAGGGTCTGTTTTCTCCAGAAGAGGTCCTCATAAAATCCAGGTGGGATGCGATCTTAGGCCAGAAACAGACGTTTACGATATCTTCACGACTATTTAGAAAAAAAAGAATACCTCGTCAATTTGCCAAAATAGATCGGTCTGGCCTGATTTATATATTTTGTGCTTCTATCCCCTTAAGACAAGGTTACCTAATAATAGGGATATGTATCAGGCGAGCTGGTGTGTATAGAATCCAGATGTTTTTTGATAGGGGAGTATTATGTCTGATCAAATAGCCGATATCACAATGCATATCGATGAAAACACCAGTCATGAAGATCGAGAAAAGTTACGCGATAAATTATTTGGTTTGGATGGTGTAATGGCCGCAGATTGCCAGGACGAAAAACCACATCTGTTGGTAATTGCATATGATCCAAATGTTGTCAATTCTTTAGCTTTCGTTAAGACAGCAAAAGAACAAGGACTACACGCCGAACTAATTGGCCTTTAGATCGAGTAATTGAGGGCTTAGTTAAGAGCAAATGTGATCAGGTTTTTCCATCGACCTCGATCACTTGACTATCTGGTTTCAAAACCAATAAAATTCCGCTTCGGTTTGGTTATTGCCGCTGACATATAGAATTTGAGCGTCTGTTCTCTCGTAAGCAGGCGCTGATAAAACCCTGGTGGGAGGCAATCTTCGGCCAGTAACAGACCCCGCAGCAAAGCCGCATTAAGTATGTTGACCGGCCACCGATAAGTTAGACGGCATAGCCCCACAGGAAAGGCTCTATTCCTTGAATATATTGGGGTTTTCAGGTGGGTTTCGGTGGTAAGGGGCCAAATGCCTGATCCCCTTTCGAAATAGTCGATCTCGGTTCGAAGTTTGTCGACTCCCCCCAACGTGAGTATTCCGTTTTCACAAAGCCTTGCCGAAAATGGCGGTAATTCCGTGGAGGGCATTTCTTGAAAACCTTTTTGATCTTGCTGTTGATGCTGCTTTCACAATTTTGCGCGGCGACCGAGTATTCGCCTGCGACTGTGGAGATGCAGCTCCAGGCTTTGTCTCCCGATGTCTATTATGTTCAAGGCAAGGCGAGAGTGGCAACCGATAACCAGGGCTTCATTTCAAATGCCGGATTTATCATCACCAGTGACGGCGTTATCGTTTTCGATGCCCTCGGTACACCCTCGCTTGCGCACATGCTGCTGGGGCTGATCCGTACCAAAACAGATCAACCCATTAAACGCGTTTACGCCAGCCACTATCACGCCGATCACATCTACGGATTGCAAGTGCTCAAGGAAGCCGGAGCGGTCATCTATGCGCCCAAGGGCGCAAACGATTACCTCGAATCGGAGACCGCAGCAGAAAGGCTCGACGAACGGCGCTTTTCGCTCGAGCCCTGGGTCGACGAAAACACCATCCTGGTGCCACCGGATGTAATTATCGAATCATCCTCCAGCTTTACTATTGGCGGCAAGCGCATCACCATTAATTATCAGGGCAAGGCGCATTCGGACGGCGATCTGATCTTGCTGGTAGAGCCCGACAACGTGTTATTTTCGGGCGATCTGATTTTTGAGGAGCGCATTCCTTTTATTGGTAATGGCGACACCGCCCACTGGCTGCAGACACTCGAAAAACTCGAGACTGGCGGCTTGCACGCGTTGGTGCCGGGTCATGGCCCGGCCTCCTTCGACCCGGCCGCAACGCTCAGTCTGACGCGTCGCTATCTACAATTCATGCGCGATACTTTCACCGCCGGCGTCGAAGACTTGATGAGCTTCGACGAAATTTATGCGCAAACCGACTGGTCGCAATTCGAGCACCTGCCGACGTTTTCCGACGGCAATCGCATCAACGCCTACCAGGTATTCCTGTCGTTGGAACAAGAGCTTTTGAATCAATAATTAAGAGTTGCAGATGAATATACGATACCTCTATACCGCACTCGTCAGCTCCCTGTTTCTGGCGCCGATGACCGGCAGCACGCAGGAAACCCGCCCGCTGGTTGGACTTGAGTATCTTGATCAGGTCAATCAACGAATACACAATATCGACACCGCGGAACTCGAAATCCTGATTGCTGAGGAGCCTGAGCTCGTGGTGATCGACGTACGCCACGAAAGCGAGGTCAATGCGCGCGGCGGCATGATTGACGCCCGCCGTGAGATCATCTTGCCGCGCGGCTGGCTGGAGTTCCGCATGCCCAATGAAGTGCCCGACAAGGATACGCCGATCGTGGTTTATTGCGGTATCAACCAGCGCAGCCCGCTGGCCGCGGAAACCCTGGAAAAAATGGGTTACTCCAACGTTAAGAATTACGCGCCCGGATTTTTTGAATGGCGTGACGCGGGCAAGCCGGTCAAATTTACCGACCGCGCGCTGGACTCGATGCTGTTTCGCAAACCCGAACGGGTCGTTGATGGCGTCTGGTCGGCGATCGGCGCGACTTCGCCCGGCAGTTACGCTAACTCGGGACACAACAATAACCTGTCGTTCGTCATTGGTGCATCCGGCGTGCTCGTGTTCAACGCCGGCGATAATTATCTGCTGGCCCGAGCGCTACATGACGAAATCCGTAAAATCACGGCGCTGCCGGTAAAGGCAGTCGTGCTCGAAAACGGCCAGGGGCACGCAATGCTCGGCAGCAGCTACTGGCAGGAGCAGGGGGTGCCGGTCATTGCCCACGTCGATACTGCCCGGGAAATTGAATTACACGGCGTGGAAGTGCTGCAGCGAATGCAACTGCGCAACGGGGAAAAGGCTCGCCATACACGGCTGGCGATGCCGGATCAAACGTTCGATAAAGAACTTGTCGTCGATCTCGGTGGACTCGAGGTCAGGCTATTGTACCTCGGCCCCGCGCATAGCCCGGGAGATGTTGTTGCCTGGATTCCAGCCAAGTTTCTCGTCATTTCCGGCGACATGGCATTTCACCAACGTCTGCTACCGATTTTCGACCATACCGATACTGCAGCATGGATCGAAACTTGGGAAAGATTCGCCGCACTCGGCGCAAAACAAGTCATTCCCGGCCACGGCGAACCAACGGATATGACCGAGGTCACTCGCTTTACCCGGGATTACCTGGTTTATTTGCGTGAAAAGATAGCCGAAGTCATTGACGAAGGTGGAGACCTTCAACAAGCATACAATGTCGATCAGTCCCCCTATGCGCACCTCGACACATTTTACGAGCTCGCCATACCCAATGCCGACCGCGTTTTTCGCGCGATGGAATTCGAATAATCCTGCCTATTTTTCTTTTTTCGGTGAGGTCCGGGATAGTAGGCCGCGATGTGCGGGTTAATATGATCTATTTTCGAATTTTCTATTTTCCGATACTGGTCTTCAACCTGCTCCAGCAGAATACAAATGTCGAATCCGATTTTAGCGGGCAACTCGACGAGAGTCGCCTTGGGTTGTAAATCTCCGCTGGTTTTTGGATTTTGAGTGGCTGCTTTCTCCGACGGAGACCCTCATATAACACTGGCGGGAGGCAATCTTCGGCCAGAGGCAGACACACCACTAGTGCAATTGAAGATCCCGGTTGCCAAATTGTTTTTAGTTGATTCATGTCAGCAAGACCTCGGTTAGGGGATTTAGTCTGGCATCTAAATGAAAGGATTTTTATTTGTAGTTTTATTTCTACCTGCTGCAGCTAACGCAGATATTTATTTTGAATTGTCAGCTGAGCAAGGTGGTGAAACCTATGCATCCGCCGAGCGGAGCGGGTATTACTATGGGGCATTTACTACTGAAGATGAGGTCAATCTTGGTGGAGGTTTAAAACTTGCCCTTGGGATCGAAAATGCCTTTGGCGAAGACAAAGACAGAACATTGTCATTTTCGCTGGGATTCATACGGCGTCGATTGGACGCGAGTAATGGTGATGCTGATTTCGATGTCATCACTTTCGATTCAATTTACTGCTGGCTCTTTGAAAAACACCAGTTCGGTGCTGGAGCGAGTTACCACATTGGCCCGGAATACAAATCGGATATTGATGGTTTTGCGCCAGTTAAGATCGAGTTTGATGATGCCATCGGTTTAATTTTACAATACCGCTACGAATTAACGCCTGGCTTTTATTTCGGTATCAGGCTAACCGAAATGGACTATGAAACAGACGAGATAAGTGATGACGCCACCAGTATTGGGTTATTTTTTGCCTATTCGCCTGATTAGCATGGATGAAGGCCTACTTTCTCGTAAGCAGATCCTCATAAAGCTTTGGTAGGAGGCAATCTTCGGCCAGTTACGGTCATTTATTCAATTCTTAATCAACGCTGAAAAAGATTGAGTGACTTTCCCCGCAAATAACAATATTACTTCCTGCCCCACGACATTCTCTACAAACAGGCAGGCAAAAAAAGCAGGCCGTAAAGGACCTGCTTTTTGGTTTTAGCGATGTAATTGATCACTATTAGTCGAGTGTAATAACCGCATCGATCACATGAATGATACCGTTGGTTGCGACGATATCGAAGGTCGTGACCTGCGCTCCATCAACCGTGAATTGACCGGAGTCGATTTCGAATTCGACCGTTTCGCCATCAGGATTGAGTGTCATAACTTCGGCTCCGTTGAGGGTAAAGGCGGTCACTGAATCGACAGACCCGGAAACGACATGCTTCAGCAGAATCTTTGACAGATCCGGTGATGCCAGCAGATCTGCAGCACTTATTCCCAGATGATGCAGCAGTGCTGTGAAGGCCGCATCTGTCGGAGCAAAAACAGTGAAGTCACCTGAAGCATCGTTCAGTGTGGCATCGAGACCAGCAGCCTGAAGCGCCAGAACCAGGGTTGTAAAGTTTCCGCTCGCCTGTGCGATTTGGGTAATCGTCTGGGTCGGAGCAGCGGCATCAGCCGGTGGCGTCAATACGGTATCGATAACGTGAATGATACCGTTGCTGGCATCGACATTCAGTGCGCTGATTTTGGATAAGTTGGCAAACAGGTCAGTACCGCTCAATGACAGCGCCATATTATCAGTATTTCCCATTTCCACGGTGTTGCCAGCTATCGCGGTTGCCGCGGCGGCATTCACTTCCGCACCCGATATTACATGGTACAGCAGAATGTCAGCCAGATCTGGCGAAGCCAACAAGTCATTAGCAGTGATTCCCGCATCTGTCAGAAAGGTGTAGAATGCCGCGTCGGTCGGGGCAAACACGGTAAATTTTCCGGCCGCATCGGCGAGCACCGTATCCAGGTTAGCTGTTTGCAGCGCGAGCACCAGAGTGTCAAAGCTACCATTCGCGGCTGCAACGGCAGCAATCGTGCCTGAAGCCGGATCGTCCACGGTTGGCAACAAAACTGCGTCAATCACGTGGATCACGCCGTTGTTTGCGTCAATGTCAGGCGTTTCTACCCGGGACGCATTGATGAACAGATCCATGCCCTGCAGGGAGACGCCAATGTCATCCGTGTTCGCCGTGGTCACAGTGGTTCCAGCGGCGGCGACTGCTGCGGAGGAATCAATCTCTGCATCCGCCACGACATGGTAAAGCAGGATGTCAGCAAGATTTGGCGATGCTAACAAGTCGGCAGCGGTTATCCCCAAATCAGCCAATGCGGCTGTGAACGCTGCGTCCGTTGGAGCAAAAACGGTGAAGTCTCGTGTTTCGTCAGCCAGGACGGCGTCCAGGCCAGATGCTTTCAGAGCAGCAACTAGCGTTGTAAATGAACCGTTAGCCTCAGCAACTTCCACGATGTTACCCGGGTCAATTGCGCGCAGGTCATTATTATCGTCGTCGTCGCTGGTGCTGCACGCGACCAGCGTGGTTGCGAGCAACGCAACTGTCAGGGATTTGTAGATGGCTTTCATAGTGTTCTCCGGTGGTGTTAAAGTGAATCGATACGCAAGCAAACTAGAAATGGATTCACATGACCAAAAAAGAACTGCTCAGCCTGGTCTTAGTGGCTGGAAAGGGTTGTTAGCCGAAGCTGAAATTTTAGTTTTGAGTGTCTGCTTTCTCGTTAGCTGACGCTCAAAACTAAGAGTTCAGTGACTCCCGATTATAAGGAGCCGACACTCAGAAATTATTCTTCTCTTTCAAAGAGAGCTGCTGTAATGCTAGCATTCCGGTTTCAATAGCAGCTATTTCAGTAGCAAATTTGGAGATTAATCCGTGATAAAAAACATAGTCCTTGCAATCGATGGCTCCGATCCCGCGAAACATGCCCAGGATGTGGCTATAGATATGGCTTCCAGGTACGAAGCCAGTCTAACTCTCGTTCATGTTCTGACCCATGATCATCCCCCTAGCGAATTTTCTCGCATGGCTGAAGTGGAGAACCTGCTTGACCCCAAACGGCCAGAGGTACGTAGCAAGGAAGATACATACAAGTCTATTGCTCGGTTCCTTGGAAGTGTAAACGACGAAAAGGAAGCCAGGGTAATTGTTTTAATCGGAGAGGAATTGCTAAAAAATGCATCAAAAAGTGCCAGCCAGGCCGGTGTGGCAAATGTTACGACGGAAATCCGCGACGGGGACTTTGCAAATTGTATTCTTGATGTTGCCAAAAAAGTGGATGCCGACATAATTGTTATGGGAAGGCGGGGGCTTAGTAATCTAAAAGGCTTCGTAACTGGCAGTGTTTCACACAAGGTTTCTCAACGCGCGGAATGTTCAGTACTTACTGTAAAGTAAAAGGGTTAGGGTTTAATCCGGTTGAAGCAATATGAATGACAGCTACCTGTCAGCTAATACCAGTATCGTTGAGAACGGGTGTAAGTATCTATATTGGGTCGGTTATCGCCGCTGATGCATCGAGATTGAGCGGCAGCTTTCTCAATAGCAGACCCTCGGCGAACCGAACCAGGGGGCAATCTTCGGCCAGGAACAGACCCTCAGTGGCTTGCTAAAGAAAGCTATGGTTTTTTGGGCTCGAGGTTGGCTAATAGGGGGTCGTCCGCCTTATTTTGATTTATAAATATGGTTTAATCCCTATTCACTGATTTTATACGCAAGCTGGGAGTCATCACTGGCGAAGAACTGACGCCGAAAAGACTGGGACGTAAGCCAGCAACCAGTAAATAGGTATGCTGTCCCCAGTACTGCTGTATCCCTAGAGATTCTGCCAAAAAACGGACTACATGACCTCATTCATTGATCTACATCAGATGCATCGGGAGTCAGTTTCAGTATCGTCTATTAATTAATATGCCGGCCAGAATCCTTCACATATCCGATCTGCATTTCGGGCCGCCATTCTTGCCTGCGGTCGCAGAGGCCTTGTTGCAAACCATCCCTTTGCTCGCTCCCGATGCGATCGTTATTAGTGGCGACCTGACACAGCGGGCCAAGCGTCATCAGTTCGAAGAGGCACGTCGGTTCTTCGACCGTATGTCAGACTACCCTATGCTCATTATTCCTGGTAACCATGATGTGGCGCTCTGGCGAATCCACGAACGTCTAGTCAGGCCACACGCACTTTACCGCGAAATCATCTCACCAGAACTTAATCCGGTCCTCCATGTCGGTAACGCAGTACTGGTTGGTCTCGATTCCACCGCGCCACTACGTAGCATCTCCAATGGTCGGCTCGATCGCCATCAACTCGAACATAGCGAAAAGGTTTTTGCCGGGGTAACCGACGATAAAGTCCGAATTGTTGTCGCTCATCATCAGTTTGCCCCCGGACATGACCGTGTTTTCGACATCGCAATGCCCGGCGCACAGCGCGCGATCGACTGCTTTGTTGACCAAAAGGTCGAAATGATTTTAGGCGGGCATCTGCATCGAGCCTACATTGGGAATTCGCTTGACTTCTTTCCCGGGCATCACCGCGACCGCGGCGTAATTATCGTCCAGTGCGGCACTACCACGTCCAGTCGCGGAAAAGGAAGAGAGCGTAACGAAAACACCTTCAACCTGATTGAGACAGGTTCACAGACTCTCACGGTAACCCATTATCTTTACTTCGAAGAGAAGGGCAAATTTGCACCGCTGAGTAAGCACAGCTTCCCCCGCCCGGGACGAGAACTAGAGGTTACAGAGTCCCGCTCCCACGCTGCACCACCGTGAGCACGCAGCTGACGACTACGCGAAACAAACGAAAACTGGTTATCCTGGTAAGTGCCGCAATTCTTCTGACAGGGCTGGCCTGGTATGTCAACAATCAAATCTCGCTTGCGGAGCTGGCCGAGCAGGAGGACCGTGTCCGCGCATACATCGCACTCAACCCGTGGCGTGCTTTCATTGTTGGCTTTGGTATATATGCCGGGTTATCGCTGGTTCCAGGAACCGGAGGAAAAGCAATCGTATATGGCTGGCTGTTCGGGTTCTGGCAAGCCGTGACCATCGTCACGGTCGGTCTCACCCTGGCTGCGCTGACGATCTTCTCCCTCAGTCGTTACCTATTCCGGGAAAGCATCGAACGTCGCTACGCCAATCCCGTCGCGCTTATGAACAAACACCTCGAGTTGGAAGGGGCATTCTACCTGCTTGCGCTGCGAATGGCACACGCACCCTATTCGATCGTCAACCCGATCAGTGGGGCGAGCCGTGTTCGAATCTGGACCTTCTGCTGGACCACTGCGATAGGCATGCTGCCCGTCAATGCCATTTGGGTTTACGTGGGAGTTCGTCTGCCCTCGCTGCGTGAACTGGCGAGCAGTGGGCCAGGCGCATTTATCGACCTGCCGCTCATTTTAGCCATGGTGGGCTGCGCCGCGCTGGCGCCTCTGATTCGCTGGCTGCTCGGCCACTTTGGAATTCTCGCTTTCAAGACTCGCCACCATGAAGCGAACAACCATGAATCAGAACGGAAAAAAACATGATCATGGCTAATGAATCGGCTCTTTACTGGGCCATTATCGCGTTATTCGCCAGTCTGGTGGCCGGATCGATAGCCCGTTTTGTCGCTCTGCGAAATGCGGGCGAGGAAATACGGCGCAAACGGTTTGCCAGTTTGCGGACCTGGTGGTTGCTTGCCATTGTCTTGAGTACCGGGCTGCTAACCGGACGGATCGGGATCTGTCTACTGCTCGCCAGCGCTAGCTGCATCGCCTGGTTCGAGATCACAAAATTTTTTGGTGCCCGATCAGAGGATAAACTCGCCATTCGCTCTGGCTACGGGCTCATCGTAATTAATTACCTGTTAATCCTGTTTGAATCAATCTCGCTGTTCACTATTTTCCTGCCGATTGGCTCATTTATTGTGCTTGCCGTGTCGCTGCTAATAAAAGGTGAGCCAGGGGGCTATATTCGCTCCTCGGGAAGTCTGCTCTGGGCGATCATGTTTCTCGGCTATGGGATCTCCCATGCTGCACTGCTGATGATAATTCCCGCTACTTCCTCCGCGCCCCTGGGTCCGGCTGGTTGGTTTCTGTTCCTCGTCATCCTTACGGAGGCAGATGATATTTTCCAAGCGATCGTCGGTCGGCTGTTCGGGGCCCATAAACGCCACCGAATCACGCCTGTCATCTCACCTAATAAAACCTGGGAGGGATTCTTCGGAGGGATGCTGGTCATCGTGATACTCGCGCCGCTCATCGCACCGTGGCTCACGACTCTAGACCAACAGGCGGGGCCTTTCTCGATCCCGGAGTCGTTACGTCCCTGGGTTACTCCTATTCTGGCGGCGATACTAATTTCATTTGCGGGCTTCCTCGGGGACATCAACATGTCCGCCATCAAGCGTGATGCCGGCGTCAAAGACAGTAGCAACTTGTTGCCGGGGATGGGCGGTATCATCGACCGCGTCGATAGCCTTACCGTAACCGCACCTGTCTTCCTGTATTTCGTAATCTGGTGGACGGCGTGAAGCGTTCCAGCAAACGCCACGAAACAGACGCCGATCTCGAGCCTCAGGTTTTCAATCGGTTACTGACAGTTCCGAATTTTCTCTGTGTTATCCGTCTGATCGGCTCGTTCGTCCTTATTCCGATCGCCTGGCAGGGCCAAAACGAGGTCTTCCTCTGGTGCTTCATTTTTCTCGCCCTGACGGACTGGTTCGACGGTAAGCTTGCCATCCTGCTCAACCAGCGCACGGTGCTGGGGGCGCGCCTCGATAGTTGGGCTGACGCTGCACTCTATGCGGCCCTGTTATTTGGAATAGTGACGATGTATGGCGACAGCCTGCAGTCTGAACTCGTTTGGATCAGTGCTGCCCTCGTAACATATCTGATATCCACCGCTGTGGGCTTCTGGAAATACAAACGCTGGCCGAGCTATCACACCCGTGCCGCCAAGATTTCGTGGTTACTCACGGCTGTTGCCGTGATAACACTCTTTAGCGACATGTCTCTCTGGCCTCTGCGCGTCGCCGCCGTGGCGGTAACCATAACCAATTTCGAAGCCCTACTGATTACCTACATTTCCCCGGCTTGGCGCGCTGACGTCACATCGATCTATCATGCCTGGCGTGACAGTAAGGCTGTATAATTATTAAGTGTCATTCCGGATCGATCTCGACTGCTGATAGTGAGGTCCGGGAGTCTGTCTTCCCAAAAGGAGACGCTGAAAAACTTTTTCTGGGCTTCTGAGAACGGCCACTTTCGGACACTCGAGAAAATGTGGTGACAGTTCACCTAATTACGAGATGAGATTAAGTTAACTGTCACCATATTTCGATCCCGCAACAGCCAACGGGCCCTCGGGCCACGCGCTTGCGGGCTGGCCCGGAAGTAGCTGATTCAGGGCGTCACCGGGATACATACTCCAGGAACAGTGTCGACGCCCTTGATCGCTAGGGACCGACGATGACCCTGCCTTTCATGCCAGCGTCGAAATGTCCGGGAATCAGGCAGCCGAAACCGAACTCGCCGGGTTCCGTGAACTTCCAGATGATTTCACCCTTCTTGCCGGGGGGAACGTGCGCCATGTAGGGCTCGGAATGCTCCATGCCCGGGAATTTCTTCATCATCTCGGCGTGCTGCGCCAGCGATTCCGTGGTGCCCAGCACGAATTCGTGCATCAGTTGCCCGGAATTGGTGTGCACGAAACGGATCACGTCGCCCCCGTTCACCTTGATCAGGTCCGGCGAAAAACGCATCTGGTCGTTCATGTCA